>JAQTYN010000049.1 GCA_028688275.1 Gallionella sp.
GCCGTTTTAGCTTTCTTCAGCAGTTGTTTTGCCGCTTCCAACTGATCTGCTCCACCCGCTTTTCGTGCCATGATCGCCCCCTTATGTTGAGGGTTATATTATTGCTGTTTTTATATGCAATTGGAATTATTCCTTCAGGAATACAAATTATCGACCAAATAAAAACAGCAATGGGTCCGCCGTAGCAAACGAAGAGTAACGCAATATATGCAACATTCAACCCAAAAATCCTGACACATTCTGGGTGATTCGTATTTTCAAGCCAAGTGGAAAAACCGACGAACACTACACCAATAATTATCAAATGCATTAACTTTGCGAGAGAACGTTTTTTATTTGCTCTAAGGATGATGGCTTGAGCACTCTCAGGAAGTGTTTTCAATTGTTCTTCCAAAGAAGGAGGTCGAGGGATGCGATAGCGAGTCTCTTTAGGCGTTCTAAAGAAATCAATAATGGCAGCACCTATACCCAAAGTGACAAAGCCATATATTGCAAAAATGCTCATCTCATTGGTCATATGAATACATAACGTTAATTAAGTGTGTAGCCGAGTAGGTTGGGTTGAGGTACGAAGCCCAACGTTTACTGCGTGGTTACGTGGAATTTGTTGGGCTTCGCTGACGCTCAACCCAACCTACGATAGTGTGGGGGTCGAGTTACGGCTTACGCCTAACCCGACCTACCGATATGAATAACAACGAGTCGCAACACACCCCTTTTACGGTTTGGCGTAAGTCCGAATCCCCATCGCTTGCCAAGCGAATCTACCTTGTTGATCCGCCAATAGTTTTTCAATGCCGCGCACGGCGGGTTGGCCAATGGCGGTTGGGGCGTTGATTTGGGTGATGCCATACCAATTGCTCGGCGTATTGGGTAAGGCAATCGCGACCACTTGATCTAAGCCAAACGGTGGGGTGACGACGATGCGTTCTTGTGCAGATTTGCCTGGCAACACCACGATTTGTCGCGCAGGTGAACGCGCTTGCTCGGTGGCTTTTTGCGGGTACAGCACCGACACATTGCCTGTCGCATCAATGTTCAAAATCAACAAATGCGCATCGGCTTCGGTTTGTACATGAAACGCGAAGGAATCGCCTTCCACAAAAGTATTCCCTTGGGTAGCAGGATCGGTTTCGAGGTGGATATTAAAACTGGGTCTGGCTGTTGCCACCAAATTGCGCCACCAAGCCTCGGCGTGTAAACGTTGCGCCAACGCTTGACCTGCATCGGGGAAACGCGCTATCGGGTCGCCCGAACCTGCACGTAACTCTAAGCTCCCCGATACTTTTGCTAATTCCAGCACCGCTTGATCGGTCGCACCTACCACCTTGATGCCGTTCATTTTTTCCAGCGTGCTTTTCAGATTCGCCAATTCCGCAGGCAAACGCACTGACACTTGGGTGGAAAATAGTGCGACTTTATTGCCGCCTTTCGGCACGCCATTGCCAAACAAAGGTTGCGTGGCGATATGCTTAGTATCTTCCGCTAAACTAGGCAAACGCTGGGGCGTGTGACCATATTCCCGCCCTTCCATAAACTGCAACACAGTTTGATGCAATTCCGCGTAATCAATTTTGCCATTGCCGTCCAAATCTGCCGAAATATCCCCTTTTAACACCCGTAACAGCGAGTCGGTCAACGCGCCATGCGGTTGATTATCCACCGTGGGCAACGCGATTAAGTCGCTGGTTTGAATGTCCCGTGCAGGCTCACGGTCGCTGGCAGCGGATAAAAACATCACTTGTTGATACGGATAAGCGGCGGCAGCGGCTTTTTGCGGGCGCACCGTCGAGCTATTTTGCATCATCGCATCGGAAGAAAAGTTAATCGGCACTTGGCGAAAATGCGCTTTACGCCCTGGGGTAATCGCCCGCACCATATTACCTGAATAGCAGGAGTCGGCGATCACCATGATTTGACGGGTTTTTTCCAGTTCCAACAAGATAGGACGCAAATGGGTTTGTCCGATAATGAGCACCTCAGACAAGCGATTTTGCCGCGCCAAATCGCCCAATTGATCGGGGCTGGGCGAATCCACGGGAATAAACGCACCTGAAGAATAAGGCAGGGGTAAATTGACATGGCTGTCCAACGCGCTGGTGCCGTGTCCTGAAAAATACACCAGCACAAAGTCACCTTCTGCACTGCGTTGTTTCAATGCAGCCAATTCGCGCAGGATATTGGCGTGCGTCGCCTCTTGATTAGTCAGTGTTTTGATGTCCGCCGCCTTAAAATTCCAGCGATCCATCAAGGTTTTTTGCATAGAGCGCACATCGCTCACCGCACCTTCCAACTGACCGACATTCTGATATTCGTTAATCCCAATCAGCAACGCCACTGGTTTGGCATAAGCAGCATTCGCCGCCAACAACAAAATCCCCCACAACAACAGCAACTTGGCTTTCATCTTCAGGTTCTCCCGCGAAATTAAGGTAGGGCGGCATTATTGCCGATTCACATCGAAAAAAGTTACCCCACCAAACAAAAAACATCCCTCACTCACAAGTGGGCAAGGGGAATGAGGAAATATGACTGGCTTGCTGGCTAAAAATTCCATGCAAAAAATTTAATCTCTTAGCGCGGCAGGTGTAGGGCAACACTCAATTAGTCTCCTTGCGTACGTTCGCGGAGCAAGTGGTACCCAAATAAAGCCCAAGGTAGCGCAAAAAAATAGCGCGCGGTGTACTCACCAAACCAAGCGTGTAAAGCGAAAAAAACAGCACCTAATCGCGCCCGCCCCCCGCTGTGCTGCAATGAGTCCACAGGAATAACAAACATGACGAGCAACGTGATCACAATACAAACACACCCCAAGAAAAGATCAATCCTCTTTTTCATGCCTGCTCCCAGCCTACTACGCGCTCCCCGCTCGTGATCGCAAAGAGTATCCGTTAGGCTTTATTCTCCACAATCTGCAAAAACAAGGCTAAACGGCGCGCGTCTATTTCACCTGCGGCGGCGGCATTGCGTAGGGCACAGTTGGGTTCGTGGGCGTGGCGGCAGTTGTAGAAGCGGCATTTGCCCAAATACGGGGTGAATTCAGTGAAGCCTTGTTCAATTTCGCCAAAGGTGAGGTGATGCAGTCCGAAGGCTTGTACGCCAGGACAGTCGATCAAGCTGCTTTCCGCGTCTAATTGATACAACTTGGCGTGGGTGGTGGTGTGTTTACCTGAATCCAACACGGTGGAAATTTCGCGCGTGGCGGCAAGGGCATCAGGCAGGAGCGCGTTAATCAGCGTGGATTTTCCCATGCCTGATTGACCGACCAACACGCTACTATGCCCTGTCAGCAAAGGGCGCAATGTCGTCACATCTTCCAGCGCAGACAGTTCGAGGACGGAATACCCTAATCCCGCATAAACGGCGAGTCGCTGACGTGCCAACTGCGCAGGGGCTTGCAAGTCGCATTTATTCAAGACGATCAATACGTTTAGGGATTCATGGCGCGCCGCAACTAAGCAACGCGCTAGCAGTTCGTCACTAAACGACGGTTCAGCCGCCACCACGATGATGATTTGCGTGACATTGGCAGCGATGCGTTTTTCGCGGAAAGCATCCGAGCGATAGAGCATGGAGGTGCGCGGGGCGATGACTTCAATCACGCCTTGTCCGCCACCCGTATGCTGGATCATTACCTGATCGCCACACACCACATCGGTCTTTTTACCCCGTGTCACGCATGGCACAAGGCTGCGATCCCCTGCCATGCGAATAAGGTATTGCCGCCCAAAGGCTGCTACGACTTGACCTGCTAGTGGGGTACTCAAGATTTAAGCAAAGCTTCCACTTGCGCAGCACAGGCAAAATCGTTTTCCGACAAGCCGTGAATCGCATGGGTGGTGTATTCGACGCGGCAACTGTTATACGTCACGAACAGTTCTGGATGATGATCTTCACGATGTGACAACCACGCCACCGCATTGACAAACGCCATGGTGTGGTAGTAATCCTTAAATAAGAATTTCTTGCTGATGAGATGATCGTACTGCTGCCAGCCCGATAAGGTCTGTATCAGCACGTCTATTTCAGATTGAGGCAGAGGCGCAACATCGCCTTCACAGGGCTTGCATTGCTTTTGAGCAAGGTCACACAGTTGATTCATTGTTATCCTTATTTCAGCTTGTAGTATTTATTGAGGTACGTCGCCAAATGCTGTTCTTCTTGGGCGGACAACTTTGCGCCCACGTTGCCACTGCATTGGGTGATTTGCGACACCAATTGCGCAGGCGTACTCACTTTGCGATTGGCACGGGTAAACATCGCATTGCCATCACCGCCTAACATCGCCGCATGGCAGCTATTGCAGTTGTATTTATTAAACAAGGCTTCGCCTTCTTTGGCGTTGCCCGTCGGAAATGGATTTGCCCATGCACTGCTTGCCAAAAGCACCAGTGCCAATATGCTGATTTGTTTCATTTTTAGCTCCTAATATTTTGAACATTAAATTGATGCGGATATTTTGCTGAATCTTTTAATAATGTAAAACGTGAAAGGTGAAACAAACCGTTGCACGCCCGCACCCTTCACCCTACCCCTTCACTAAGCTTCAAGGCTTTGCAAATGTGCAATCCGCACCGCCGCAGGGGGATGTGAATCGTAGAACTGCGAATACAGCGGATCAGGCGTAAGCGTCGCGGCATTGTCTTGATACAGCTTAACCAAAGCATGGATCAATTCCTGCGCCGAGGTTTGTTGCGCCGCATAGCGATCCGCTTCAAATTCATGTTTACGCGAAGAGGCTGACATAATCGGGCTGAGCAAAAAGCTGAACACAGGCAAGACCATGAAAAATAGCAACAATGCCAAGGCGGTACTCGACGTAGTGACCCCTAGCCCCTGATAAAACCAGTCTGTTTGCATCAATTGCGCCAACAACCACAAAAAGCCCAAACTCATCGCAAAAATGGCAACCATGCGTTTCACCACATGTTTATGTTTGAAATGTCCCAGCTCATGCGCCAACACGGCTTCAATTTCGCTGACACTTAAACGTGCCAACAGCGTATCAAAAAACACGATGCGCTTAGATTTACCAAAGCCCGTGAAATAAGCATTTCCATGTGAGCTACGGGTAGAACCATCCATCACAAATACGCCTTGTGAGGTAAAACCACACCGCTGAAGCAAGGCACCAATACGCGTTTTTAGGGTTTCATCTTGCAGCGGCGAAAACTTATTGAACAGCGGGGCAATAAAAGCAGGATAGACCAATAAAATCAATAAATTAAATACCACCCACACTGCCCACACCCACAACCACCAAGACGGTCCCATGCGTGCCATTAGCCACAATACGCCCAGCAGCAACGGCATACCCAACACCACACCCACCAATAACCCCTTCAAGGCATCTTTCACATACAGCGCGAGCGTCATTTTATTAAACCCAAAACGCGCTTCCAGCACAAAAGTGAGATATAAGCCGAACGGCATTTCCAACACGGAAGTCAGCATCATCACCGCTACCACCGTCGCCATCCCCTGCATCAATGGATTCGCTAACCAGCCGTTACACATGTCGGCAATCCATTGCACGCCCCCACCCACGGTAAACAACACTAACATCAGCGCATCAAACAGCACGCTCCACATCGCAAATCGGGTTTTAGCAGAGGTGTAATCAGCGGCTTTTTGGTGGTCTTCCAAGGCGATATGCGCTTGGAAAGCATCAGGTACAGCCGCGCGATGCGCTGCAATATGCAACAAATGACGACGTGCCAGCCATAGCTTGGCAAGGGAAGTCAGCAGTAAGACAGTCAGAAAAAAAACACTAAATTGCGTTGCAGTCATCATATATAAGGTGTTGTGTACAAGTAATTGGGTATTGAGTTGTTAGTCTCTAGTCGTTAGCTTTTAGTTTGCACAGTGAATATTTTTCTTATCTATTTGAATATATTATAAAATATATAGTATCAGACAGATTTACACCATTAAACTAGCGACTAACGACTAGCAGCTTAAAATACCCGAAAATTTATGTATTGGTACTTATTCAGTTCACTAAGTGTTGGTCTCACAAACTTGCGATAACGAACGTTACACGTGGCAAGATAATTCAGGTTATCCAAAGAACGCGACTATGCCACAATACGCCCCTATTTCACCAACCACGCAAGGCGCACGAATTATGGCACAAAATCAAAACAACCTTATCTGGATAGACATGGAAATGACGGGATTAAATCCAGATGGCGATCGCATCATCGAAATCGCACTGGTCATCACCGACTCTCAGTTAGAAACCGTTGCCGAAGCACCCGTGCTGGTGGTGCATCAGCCTGATAGCGTGATGGATGCCATGGACAACTGGAACAAATCCACGCATGGTAAATCGGGGCTGATTGCCAAAGTACAAGCCTCAACATTAGATGAAGCGAGCGTTGAAGCGCAAATGTTGGAATTTTTGAAAGAATACGTGCCTGCCCGTATTTCCCCCATGTGTGGCAACTCCATTTGCCAAGATCGCCGTTTCTTGGCGCGCTGGATGCCCAAGCTAGAAGATTATTTTCACTACCGCAACCTTGATGTCAGCACCTTAAAAGAACTCGCCAAACGCTGGAAACCTGAAGTCGCGCAAGGTTTGAAAAAGCATGGTAAACACGAAGCCTTAGCCGACATCTATGAATCCATAGACGAAATGAAGCATTACCGCGAACATTTCATCAAGCTGTAATTTCCCCCAAGGCGGCGGTGAAACCTCACCGCTTCCGCTGCATGCTAATCATCAACACCCCCGCCAGCACCAACGCAGAACCTGCTATTTGCAGCGACGATAACGTTTCGTTTAGAAACAAATACGCCATGTAAATCGTACTAATCGGCCCGATTGAACCCAGCAAGGAAGCATGCCCTGCCCCGATACGACGAATCGCAATCGACAGGAAAAAGACGGGCAATACCGTGGAAAAAATCGCCATCGCCAGCGAAAGCTCATAGACTTTGAGAGACACATCCAACGCCGAAAGTGGTCGCATCACACCAAATTGCAACAAAGTCGCCACACTCGCCACCACCATCGCATAAGCGGTAAAGCGTAGCGTACCGATGCGCGCAATCGCATGACCCGCGCCCACCAAATAAATCGAATAAGACAAGGTACTGGCAAACACCAGCGAGGCACCAAGTAACACATTGCGCTGTTGCGTGTCCATATCCTGCACAAACACCAGCGCAATGCCCATATAGCACAACGCCATCGCCGCCAATGTGCGCTTACCGATCACCCGTTTTTCAATCAAGGCCAACAGCACCACCGTCATGGTCGGATACAGAAACAAAATCAAGCGTTCCAAGCTTGCGGAAATATATTGCAAGCCTAAAAAATCGAATAAGCTCGACAGATAATAGCCCGTCAATCCCAAAAACAGCACCAAAACGCGCTCCTGAGTGGTCAAAGACACGGGATTTTTGCGATTGGCCCACCACGCGATTGCAACACAAAAAGGCAACGCAAAGGCCATGCGCAATGCTAACAGGGTAATGGCATCTGCTCCGTCTTGGTATGCCAGCTTGACCAAGATGGCCTTAGCTGAAAAACCAACCGCCGCCAATAAGGCGCAAAGCACCCCTAACCATGCCGAGTGGTGAACCAATAGACGGCGAAAATAAGACATCATCGTGAAAGGACTAAAGGGGATGTGAAATAAGGTATTACGTACAAATGATCGGGATGGAGTCGTTAGGGAGGTGCTGATTTATTCGGTTTTGTAGTTTTTGCTGAAGCAAAAACAATTTTGTATCAATGGACTGGATTCCGACCTTCGTCGGAATGACGAATAAATCAGTGCCTCCTTAGCTTTTAGCCTGCGTGACAAAACAAGAACATATCCACAGGAACAACTAAAAACTAACGACTAACAGCTTGTGAAATTGCGTCATCTCATGTGCAGTAAACTTGACGATACTGAATCAACCGTAACTCATTAAGCATGCTTCACCGCATCAATGCGTGTGCAATTCCGCCCACTTTCTTTTGACCGATACAATTGCACATCCGCTGCAGCAATCAGCGATTGCGGGGTGGAAGTCGATTGGCTGACTGCCAGCCCAATTGAAATGGTAACACTAGGGAGCATGACACCAGATGCAGAAAAGATGCCTTTATTCTCAATAGCTTGACGAATACGCTCGGCAATCATTACCCCTTCATCTTGGCTGGTATTGGGCAAAATAACCATAAACTCTTCCCCGCCATAGCGCGTGGTAAAGTCATAAGGACGCACGGTATTTCTTAACACTTCGCCCACGGCAATCAGCGCGTGATCACCTCCCAAATGACCATGTGCATCATTGTATTTTTTAAAATGATCGACATCTATCATCATCAAGCATAGCGGTTGGACACTATTGATCGCTTGATCCAACAAGCGCGGCAGCGCGTTATTGAGCCAACGGCGGTTGTAAAGCCCCGTCAAGCCGTCAATTTTGGCATAGCCACTGAGTTCCTCAATGTACATACGATCTTGGATAATGCGTCGCGTATTGGATTTCAGCCAACGAATAATCAACCGTAGCAAATTAGCCGCAACGGGGTTGGTATCGGCAATCAATTTATGCAACAAATCGCAATGTATCGGAAAAACTTGGCTTTCCACTTTAGCGACCACATAAGCAGAAGGGGATGTCCCATCCAATATGGAGAGCTCACCGACTGAAGTACCCTGAGTCAACTCTCGAATTTCTGGACTATCTAGGGAATCAAAGTGCACAGCGAGCACGCCCGACAAAATCAAGTAAACGTGATAATTATTACCCCCAGGGGAAAGCAACACGTCGCCCGCAAATAACGTCAATGGCGTTGCACTTTCAAGCACCATGTCCAGCATAAAGTCGGGCGCATCTTTCAACAATTCAGTGTGTGACAGTGTTTCAGCTAAAGAACTCATCCTGTTTCCTTGAAAAAAACGGCTTGTCCCAGAATGCATTTCGACATCCAGAAAAATTCAGTGGCGGATATTACCAACATTTCATGACCCAGTCGCTTGTTATATTTAGCAAAAACCGCAACCACCCAACGTCTTGAGGCGCATATACCTGATAACCTACGCTACAAAATGGTCGTTCCATGACAAGCAAAAACCGTTATGATTCCACGATGACTGAACATATTTCTACTTCCCTCGTCGCCCGTAGCCTCTCCGCTGTGTGGCATCCCTGCTCACAAATGAAGCACTACCAGAATTTTCCGTTGCTGGCGATTACCCACGGGCGGGGCGTGTGGCTGTTTGACGATCAGGGGCGGCGGTTGTTGGACACGGTGAGTTCGTGGTGGGTGAATCTATTTGGACATTGCAATCCGCGCATTAACGCGGCAATCGTGGAACAGATCAACACCTTGGAACACGTGATGCTGGCGGGTTTTACCCACGCCCCCGTGGTGGAGCTTTCCGAGCGGTTGCGCACACTTGCACCAGCGGGACTGGGGCATTGTTTTTATGGTTCAGATGGTGCGTCTGCCACGGAAATTGCCTTGAAAATGAGCGCGCATTTTTGGCGCAACAGCGGAAAACCCGCGAAAACTAACTTCATCAGCTTGCAAAATAGCTATCACGGCGAAACCTTGGGCGCGTTGTCTGTGACGGATGTCGCGCTGTTCCGCGATGAATATGGCGCGCTGATTCGCCAACAAGCAACTGTCCCCAGCCCCGACACGCGTTTAGCCGAAGTAGGTGAATCAGCGGAAGCCTTTGCCTTGCGCTGCACCGACGCCTTGGAACGGCACTTGCAACAACATCACGCCCAACTCGCCGCTTTCATTGTTGAACCGCTGGTGCAAGGCGCGGCAGGGATGGGCATGTATCACCCCATTTATCTCACCCGCGCCCGCGAATTGTGCGATCAGTACGACGTGCATCTGATTGCCGACGAAATCGCCGTGGGCATGGGGCGGACGGGCACGCTGTTTGCGTGCGAACAAGCGAGCATTTCGCCCGATTTTCTATGTTTATCCAAAGGCATCACGGGCGGTTATTTGCCTTTGTCGGTGGTGATGACCCACGATGAAATTTACCAAGCGTTTTATGCAGACCAAACCGCACGCGGCTTTTTGCATTCGCATTCCTACACGGGCAATCCGCTGGCGTGTCGCGCCGCGCTGGCAACCTTGGATATTTTTGCGCAGGATAATGTCATCGTTGAAAATCGCCGTAAAGCTGCATATTTGAATCAAATCTCCCAGCCTTTGCGCGATCATCCCGCCGTCATGAACTGGCGCAACACGGGCATGATTTGGGCGTTTGAGGTCACCAGCCCACATACGGACTTTGCTCAACGCTGTTTCGCTTTGGCTCTACAACACGAGCTTTTGCTCCGCCCCATAGCCAATACCATATACTTTATGCCGCCTTATACCATTAGCGAAGCTGAAATGACCTTATTGGTCGAACGCACGCTGCAACTTGTTGAAGAATTGAGTGTGTGATGATGAATTTAAAAAACATACTGCACCGTAGGTCGGGATTCATCCCGACATGTCGGGTTAAAACCCGACCTACAAACAGCTTCGTGAGCATGACAAAAAGAGGCATTTCTATATTTGTACTCCTTCTCCTCTCCCCTACCCTATTCGCCGCCGACTTACCTGACACGGTCATCGCCGCGTTAAAACGTGCGCGCATTCCCCTCAGCAATGTCGCGGTGGAAGTGCGCGAACTCAACCAGCCCGCGCTGATTAGCGTCAATGCGCAACAGTCCATGAACCCCGCCTCGACCATGAAGCTGCTCACCACGCTATCAGGATTGGAGATTCTCGGCCCCGCGTACCGTTGGAAAACGGAAGCCTATCTGGATGGCAAGCTGGAAAACGGCGTGTTGCAAGGCAACTTGGTGTTTAAAGGCTATGGCAATCCCAAGCTGACCATCGAACAATTTTGGCTGTGGTTGCACGAGTTGCGCGCACGCGGGTTACGCGAGATTCGCGGCGATGTGGTGCTGGATCAAAGTTTCTTTGCCAACCTGAAAGATGATCCCGCCGAATTCGATGACGATCCCAGCCGCGCCTACAATGTCACGCCCAATGCCCTGCTGATCAACTTCAATGCGCTGCGCTTGCGGCTTATCCCCAGCACAGGCGTGGCGTGGCTAGAACCCAATCTAGCCAATTACACGCTGGTCAACAACATCCGCTTCACCCACCAGCCCACCTGCCCGCAAAAAAGCAATTACCAAGCGCGCTTAGACGGGCATAACATCGTGTTAGAAGGCAAATTGTCGAGCAACTGTGACGAATCCGAAAAATACTTCTCTTTACTGTCGCACGATGATTATTTTTACGCGATCTTTCAAACCCTGTGGCAAGAAGTCGGCGGCACGCTACACGGCAAATTACGTCTCGGCACGGCTCCCGCCAATCAGCCCGTTTTTGCCACCCACTTTTCACCTCCGTTGTCTGAAGCCATCCGCGACATTAACAAATTCAGCAACAACACCATGGCGCGACAATTGTTTCTGAGCTTAAGCACCAGCACACCCGCCAGTATTGAAAGTAGCACCGCCGCCATACAGCAATGGTTAGCCAGCCAGCACTTATCCTTCCCTGAACTGGTATTGGAAAATGGCGCGGGCTTGTCACGCAAGGAACGCATCAGCGCGCAACACTTAGCCGACTTACTGCAATACAACGCAACCAGCCCTATTTCTGCCGAACTTGTCGCTTCCTTACCAATTTTGGGGATAGATGGCACGATGAAAAAACGCTTCCAAGACCGCGACGGACGGGGACATGCCCATCTCAAAACGGGTTCACTCACAGGGGTCAAATCCATCGCAGGCTACGTCAGCGGCAAAAATGGCAAACAATGGATCGTGGTTTTTATTGTCAATCACTCCCGCTCAGCCTATTCAGCTGCCGCCCAAGATGCACTGGTGGAATGGCTAGAACAAGGCGGAGAATAAGCTCTCGTTCACAAACACTGGCACAAATAACACCTTGGAATAGTTAAATTTCTAAGGCGCATTTGTCGTGATAACGCATCCTGTCGCAAACACAAAATCCCCTTTGTCGCAAAAGCGACAACTCCCTCACCCCGTCTTGTTTCGCACACTAGGGTTGAGCATAAATTTCAAACAAAATAACCATTAAACAGTTAGTTATCGTCAACATACTGGTGTGGCACGTAGTTTGCAAAGTATTTAGCACACACCCATAGGAGCTTGACCATGATTACCCTGACCCCCAACGCAACTGCCGCTATCGACAAATTCATTAAAGGTTCTGCCACGCCCGTCGCGGGACTGCGCATCGCCATCTCAGGCGGCGGCTGCTCTGGCTTCCAATACGGCATGTCGCTGGAAGAAGCTAAACAAGAAGATGACACCGTGTTGGAATACGGCGCAGTCACCCTGCTGGTTGACCCTTTATCTGCACCGCTGTTAGAAGGTGTTACCGTTGATTTTGTCGATAGTTTAAGCGGCAGCGGTTTTAAATTTGAAAACCCCAATGCCAGCTCAAGTTGCGCATGCGGTTCATCTTTTTCAGCTTAACCATCAGGTAGATGATTGTTTCCCTCACCCCCGCCCTCTCCCAGAAGACGAGGGGAAGGTCGAAAGCTACGCCATTATTAAATTTAGGAGCACACCATGTGGGACTACTCAGACAAAGTTAAAGAACATTTTTTCCAACCACGCAACGCAGGTGTATTGGCTGATGCCAATGGCGTGGGCGATGTTGGCTCCATCTCATGCGGCGACGCGTTGCGCTTGATGCTCAAAGTTGAACCAGAAACAGACATTATTTTAGATGCGCATTTCCAAACTTTCGGTTGCGGCTCCGCCATTGCTTCTTCTTCCGCGTTGACGGAAATGATTAAGGGCAAGACGCTGGATGAAGCCTTGAAAGTCAGCAATCAAGACATTGCCGACTATCTCGATGGTTTGCCACCCGAAAAAATGCACTGTTCCGTCATGGGGCGCGAAGCCTTGCAAGCCGCCGTTGCCAACTATCGTGGCGAAGTGTGGGCCGACGATCACGAAGAAGGTGCGTTGGTCTGTAAATGTTTTGCCATTGATGCCGTGCTCATTGAAGACACGATCCGCGCTAACAATTTGTCCTCGGTACAGGATGTGACGAATTACACCAAAGCAGGCGGCGGTTGCTCCTCTTGTCACGAAGGCATAGAAGAAATTTTGGCGAAAGTGATGACGGAACGTGGTGAAAGTTTTAAACCAGGCGCGGCACCCAAAGAAGAAGTTTCTGCGAGCGGCATGACCAATCTGCAACGTATCCGCAAAATCGAAGCCGTCTTGGAATCAGTACGTCCGCAATTGCGTCGTGATGGCGGCGACATTGAGCTGGTGGATGTAGATGGCAAAACGATCTACGTCAACATGACAGGCGCGTGCGCTGGTTGCCAGATGGAAGCACTGACGTTGCAAGGCATACAGCAAAAACTGATGGAAGAGCTGAAAGAATTTATCAAAATTGTACCGACCAAAGTTAGTTCGCTCACTCGCGCAATGAAAGGCTGATCATGACTGGCATCTATTTCGACAATAACGCAACGACACGGGTTGACCCCGCTGTGGTGGAAGCCATGTTGCCTTATTTCACTGAGCAATTCGGCAATCCTTCTTCCATGCACAGTTTCGGCAACAAAGTCGGACTGGCGATTAAAAAAGCGCGTATGCAGGTGCAAGAGCTGCTGGGCGCGGAATTTGATTCTGAAATCATCTTCACCTCCTGCGGCACAGAATCCGATTCAACTGCACTGATTTCGGCATTAAAAGCGCAACCTGAACGCAAGGAAATCATCACCACCACGGTGGAGCATCCTGCGATTTTGACCTTGTGTACTTGGTTGGAAAAAGACGGCTACAAAGTGCACTACCTCAAGGTGGATGGCAAAGGTCGTCTCGATTTAGAAGAATACAAAAAGCTGCTGTCTGACCAAGTCGCCGTGGTATCGGTGATGTGGGCAAACAACGAAACGGGGACATTCTTCCCTGTGGTGGAAATGGCAGAGTTAGCACATGCAGCGGGGGCGATGTTCCACACCGATGCGGTGCAAGCGGTCGGCAAAGTACCACTGAATTTGAAAGACACCAAGATCGACATGTTGTCGGTGTCAGGACACAAATTACACGCACCCAAAGGCATCGGCGTGCTGTATCTCAAGCGCGGCGTGCGTTTCCGTCCACTGCTGCGCGGCGGACATCAAGAACGCGGTCGCCGTGCGGGGACAGAAAACACCACCTCCATCGTTGGCTTGGGCAAAGCTGCTGAAATGGCGATGGAAGCCATGACGTATGAAAACACTGAAGTCGCACGCTTGCGCGACAAGTTGGAAGTGGGCATTTTATCCAAAGTGCCACGTTCGTTTGTCACAGGCAATCCAGAAGATCGCCTGCCTAATACCAGCAATATCGCGTTTGAGTTTATCGAAGGCGAAGCTATTTTGTTGTTGTTGAACAAATTTGGTATCGCCGCCAGCTCAGGTTCAGCTTGTACATCGGGTTCCTTAGAGCCGTCGCATGTGATGCGGGCGATGGGTATTCCGTACACCGCCGCACATGGCACGGTACGCTTTTCACTGTCGCGCTACAGCACCGAAGCTGAAGTGGATCGCGTGATTCAAGTCGTCCCTGAAATCATCGCCCAATTGCGCAAATTATCGCCTTATTGGGAAGGTGACGGTCCCGCAGCTGAACCCGAAAAAGCTTTCGCACCGACTTACGCATAAGGAAACTATCATGCCCAGCACCATTATCATCGACGACACCACCCTGCGAGACGGCGAACAGACCGCTGGCGTGGCGTTTACGTTGGCAGAAAAGCTGGGCATCGCACGTCAATTGGATGCGCTGGGCGTGCAGGAACTGGAAGTCGGCATCCCTGCGATGGGACATGAAGAGCGTGAAAGTATCAATGCGGTCGCCGCACTGAATCTAAAAGCAAAATTGATTGTCTGGAGTCGTTTGTGTAAAGCCGATATTCAATCCTGTGCGCAACTCGACGTGAATATGATTGATGTGTCGATTCCCGTGTCGGACATTCATCTGGCTAAGAAACTGAAACGCGATCGTGCTTGGGTCATCAACAGCATTTATGAACTGGTGCCTTTGGCTTACGACTGTGGTCTGGACGTGATTTTAGGCTGTGAAGATGCGTCACGCGCCGATCCTGAATTTATGTTGCAAGTTGCCGAAGCGGCGCAAGCAGCAGGTGCGCGGCGCATACGTTTCGCCGATACCTTGGGCGTAATGGAACCATTTGGGGTACATAAAGTGATTTCCACTTTGCGTGCTGCCTGCGATCTGGAAATTGAAATGCACGCCCATGACGATTTGGGGCTGGCGACGGCTAACAGTCTGGCGGCGGCGTTGGCGGGGGCGACTCATATCAACACCACCGTGAATGGGCTGGGCGAACGTGCGGGCAATGCCCCGCTGGAAGAAGTGGCGATGGGTTTGAAAAAGCTATACGGCATGGACACAGGCATCGACCTGACCCATTTTCCTGACTTATCGAAGTTGGTTGCCACCGCTTCGGGTCGCCCCGTGCCTTGGCAAAAGAGTTTGATGGGCGAAGGCGTGTTTACCCACGAAGCGGGCATACATGTGGATGGGTTGCTGAAAGATCCCGACACCTACCAAGGTTTTGACCCGATAGAAGTGGGTAGGCATCATAAATTAGTGGTTGGAAAACATTCGGGTGCACACGGCATTATCGCCGCTTACGCCACCATGGGCTTGAATCTTAGCCCAGCCGAAGCTAGAGCTTTATTACCTGACATTCGCACATTTGCCGAGCGTGCTAAACGCTCACCTGCGGATCAAGAGTTGCTGTTTCTGTACCAACGCTACATTGGGCGCATGCTGCCCTGCGCTGCGCACTAGGAGTCAATTATGGAAGACGCTATGACGGCTAATGATCTAACGAACCAAACTGCACCACCTTCGTTGTTGCAACTCTTGCGTGAAGATGTGAGTTGCGTGTTTCAGCGCGACCCCGCTGCACGGTCGGGCTTTGAAGTGCTGACGACTTACCCAGGTGTACATGCCATTTTGCTGCAACGCATTGCCCATAAATTCTGGAAATTTGGGCTGCGTTATCTGGCGCGCTTGATTGCTTGGTTTGCCCGCTTGCTCACCAACATTGACATTCACCCAGGAGCGACCATCGGGCGGCGTTTTTTCATCGACCACGGCGCGGGCGTGGTGATCGGTGAAACGGCTGAAATTGGCGATGATGTGACGCTGTATCACGGTGTGACGCTAGGCGGCACCACATGGAATAAGGGCAAACGCCATCCGACCTTGTGCAACGGCGTGGTGGTCGGCGCGGGGGCAAAAATTTTAGGCGCGATTACCCTAGGCGAGAATGTGCGGGTGGGGGCGAATTCGGTGGTGGTGAAAGATGTGCCGTCTAATCGAACCGTCATCGGCATCCCAGGCAAAATTGTATTGCGCACCGAAGAAGCCAGTGCCGACAACATTTATGGCATTAACCTCGACCATCACCTGATTCCTGATCCTGTGGGACGTGCCATTGCCTGTTTAATGGAACGCATCGAAGTGTTAGAAAAACAGTTGCGCAAAGCAGGTGAAACCGTGACGAGCCAGTGTCACACCTGTGAAGCCGATGATCTTTGTGGCACAGAAGTGGCACGCAAAATGAGGAAAGAATAATGGATCTACTGGATTTTGAACAAGCCGAGCTGTATTTCGATGAACAGATCAGCCCTGAAGTAGAACATTTGGTTGAAATGGCGGCGGCGAATTACGGCAACGAAGAAGCCGAACTGATGTTGTTGCGTGCTAATTTTATCGCGCCGCAACATCTGGTGGTACTGGTGGCATTGTATCGCTACTACTTCTACCAACATCGTTTAGAAGACGCGCTGCTGGTCGCAGAAAGCACCCTTGCCGTGGTTGGGCGGCGGTTAGATTTCCCTGATACGTGGCTCTATCTACGCGAGGCAAACCTCGGCGCGGGCGTGATGCGCTCGATGGGGTTGGTGCGCTTCTATCTGATGGTGCTCAAGGCGACGGGCTATATTCATCTGCGCTTGGGCAATCTGAAAGAAGGCAAGGCGATGTTAGAAAAATTGGTGGAATTAGATAGCCATGACCGTATCGGCGGCAAATCGTTATTGGATGTCGTACAGCAATCAATCATCAATGAAGCACACACGGAAAGGAATGCAAAATGGACGAACTAACCTTAGACGAAGCCTTAGAAGAACTGGTCTCGGCTGAAGACTTTCTCAACTACTTCGAGATCGAATACGACGCATCGGTGGTGCAAGTGAACCGTTTGCATATTTTGCAGCGTTTCCATAACTATCTGGCAAAAGCTGGGGCTTTGCCCGAAGTCGAAGCGGCGCAGCGCGTGATCTATGTCACCCTACTCAAACAAGCTTATCAAGACTTCGTCAAGTCGGATGCGCTGACAGAAAAGGTGTTTAAAGTATTCCATATGCACGAACCCCAAACCAAGTTTGTGCCACTGAGTTCCATCACCGTGAACAAACAAAATGTTGCCTAAATACGAATTTGGCGACGAAGTCCGCATCATCCGCAACGTGCGCAATGACGGCACGTATCCTGGGGTCGCCATCGGCACGCTGTTGATACGTCGCGGCAGCACGGGCTTTGTGATGAACGTCGGCACTTTTTTGCAAGACCAGTTGATCTATACCGTCAACATTCTTGAACAAAACAAGATCGTCGGCTTCCGTGAAGAAGAGTTAATCAGCATTGACGAGCCGTGGATCCCCAGCAAGTTTGAAAGTCGTGAAAAAGTACGTTGCAAAGTCACCCTTGCCGTGCGCGGCGAGGTTCGTGCATCGCCTGGTAGCGAAGGTGAAGTCTTGAAAGTGCTACGCGACGAATCAGGTGGCGTGCAGTACCAAGTCATTTTCCTTGACCGCGTATTGCAAGTACCCGAATCGGCACTGGAAGCAACCCGTGTCTATGACGATGAGGAACAAAAAAATGGCTGAAAAAATTGACGGTGGCGTGGCTTACCTTGTGCTGAAAGCCGCGCAGAAAAAATATGGCAAAGCCCCTCAGGATTTACCCGCAGCGGAATTCGAGCGGGTCAAAATGATGGCGCAGCAACAACAGCTCTTTGAAACCCGCGTTTTAATGACCCCCGAAGCGCGTGATGTCATGGTGCCAGCCGCAACCTTGCAAACTGCCTTGGACGAAATTCGCGGTCGCTATCCTAAACCAGACGACTTTGTCGCTGACTTGACGCGCAACGGCTTAGATGAAACCAGCTTTGCCGAGGCACTGACGCGCGAAATGAAAGTCGAAGCTGTACTGGAAAAAGTCGCCTCTCGTGCCGCCACCATCAGCGACTTGGATTTGGAACTCTATTTCCAATACCATCCCGACCAATTTCGTCGCCCTGAATCTAGACTGGCGCGCCACATCCTGATTACCATCAACGACACCATCGCCGAGAACACCCGTGCGGCGGCACACAAACGCATCAGCGACATCGCGACACGACTGGCGAAAGCGCCGCAGCGTTTTGAAGAACAAGCGCTCAAACACTCCGAATGCCCCACTGCGCTAGACGGCGGCAAATTGGGCGACCTCCCCCGTGGCAAACTTTTTCCTGAACTCGATCAAGCCTTGTTTGAACTACAAGCAGGTGAAGTCAGCGGCGTACTAGAATCTGAACTCGGCTTCCATGTCCTCCGCTGCGATGCCATCACACCTGCGACCGTGCTGGGATTGAGCGAGGCAAAACCCCATATCCGCAAATTGATGGAACAAAAACGCAAACGCGTTTGCCAACAAGCGTGGCTTAAAAAAGTGCTGGGCGAATAATCCCATTTATTTCCCATCCTCGCGGATGCGGGGGATCTTGCACATTGGGTTGCTGAATACCTGCTGCCACAGAGATCAGAACCCAATACGCCCAACACCTATCCTCTTCGATTCGCATACGGCTTCTCACCGAGTTTTGTGCTTGTTCGATCAGAAAATTCTGACGTACAACCTCAACTGACTGGTGATCGCCATGCTCAATGTACCTTTTGAAATCCCATCCATTTTCGCAACAAATGGGGATAATCCGCTCTGGCTACAATGCTGGCACGACCAACACACGGATGATTTCCATCAATCTGCGGTCAATCCCCTGTTGTGCCGATTTTGGCCTACGCTGAAGTTGGCGCAGCAAAGTCGTGTCTTCGTCCCGCTCTGTGGTAAAAGTTTGGATATGATCTGGCTGGTGCAGCAAGGACATGAAGTTATTGGTGTCGAACTGAGCCCCATCGCCGTGCATGATTTCTTTTCGGAAAACAAACTGCTTCCCGTGCAACAGCAGCAAGGGAAATTCACTTTATGGCGTTACGGCAAGATTAGTATTTTGTGCGGAGACTATTTCGCGCTCACCACTGCGGAGGTTGGGCTATTTGACACCGTTTACGACCGCGCCGCGCTAACCGCCCTACCCGAGAGCATCCGCAGTCTGTATGTCGCTCAGTTAAGACGACTGCTGCCTGCCTCGACTCAAGTCCTTTTGCTGACCATTGAGGATACTTCAGACAATACCACCTTTAACCAAGCGATTGCAGTAGATGAGGAAATCAAGGCATTATATTCAGACGGGTTTGAAATTGATTTAGCTTATGTTGAAAGCGTAGTCGAGTCCGATATGCGTGCCGAGTACAAGGTGTACCGACTAAAACAACGTACGATTAAATAGGGTAGTCTTACTTTGAAGCACACCTACACACCAAGCAGCATGCGGTTTGAACTCAGTCGAGCGAAGCAAACTGACAGTATCCACTCAGTAAAAATTTGTTTACAGCGAAGAATTATTTAGGTTTATTGCTCATCACATACATCATATATTCAAAGAAAACCTGACACCAATCTTGATCATTGTCTTTGAGCGACTCAAGCAAATTTCTGACTTCACTCGCAGGCCAATTGGGGTTGTACGACACCATCATGCTACGAGGGTAATAATGAACGCTTTCCGACAGTCGCTCCCCCATCTTGTGTATCCCATCAAACATCAGAGCTAAGTCTTTATCAGAGTCAATTTCTGCAGTTAAATCACCATAGATTTTCGGATGTAATTTTGTGTATTCAATGAAGCGCGTCAATACATAAAAGAATTCACCCTTGTTATCCTTGGTGACAGGATCTCCTAACATAAAAGGTAATACCGACAACTCCAACCAATAATAACCAAGCTTGGGATTGCGATGTTTTGAGACCCCAATAAAACCATTGCGCGCAGTTGCGCGTTGGATGGCATCATCCAACAATACTTTTTCTGAAGCGCGAGACGCAATCTCTTTTCCGATGAGCACACTCGGCTTAACCATGAAAAAATCAGGAAAGTCGCTGTAGAGGCGACCAGAGTGATTGTGATCGCGGTAATAGCAACTAAATACCTTAAGGGCTAATTCGCCGTTGTTTTCTAAATCGTAGTATTTCGCATGCGTCGCTTTATGTTGAGACATAAATTTATTCCTATACGTTGCTAAATTCTAAAGTGGTGTAAACGACCACGCATGATACCCTGCTATGCTAGAATTGTGCATTGATTCGAGATTATTTCTGAGATAAATTCCCTTTATGGGCGACCCTTATTCAATACGGAGACACTAAATAATGAAAAAGCACCTAGTCGTTTTACTTATTTTATCAATGAGCAGTGCTTACGCTGCATTGAATAAATGGGTGGATGAGAAAGGAAAAGTACACTACTCAGATCTTCCGCCTCCTGCAAATGTACAAAAAACCACGTTGCACTTTGCGCCTCCCCCTGTAGTCAGTGCTATTCTACCCGTTAGCGTAAGCGCACCTATAGCTATTTCGTCCCCGATCGCACAACCTCAACCGTGAAATTACGCCCACAGCGTACATTGCTACCCACCTGTGCATTATAAGGTCTGTATGAACAGTCCTCAATTTTTGTTTTCGCAATATACCTGAACAAGAGAAGGAGTTCCATCCCCCCAGGTTAACCCTACTTGCATTTAAACTCGCAGGCAGACCATTCACAATAGTGCAGCGTAGGCCTCTAGCTCCCGCTTAAAGCACTCTACATAATCAGGCACGTCAGCAACAAATCGGAAATCACCAAAATCAAATCCAGGCGCGACGGTGCAGCCCATTAGGGCGTGACCTGACTGCACACGGGCGGCTTGCCACACGCCTGCGGGGATGATGGCGACAGGTTACCCACCTGATTGGAGATCACCGAGCAGGTAGGTGGTCAGTGAGTGCAGGAAGGGGTCAGGTCTTTCATTATCACATTTGTGTATTAAAATAGCCGCACGATGACCAGATCTTTACGACTTGAACTTGCAGGCGCGCCCTATCACATCACGGGGGATGGACGCGAGAATATCTATTTTTCTGATGCAGAAATTGAGGGAATGTGATAATAAAAGACCTGACCACTTTGCCTCATATACTCTGGAAGAGATAGGACGATTCTTCTGCGTCCACTACATGACCGTGAGTAGGGCGGTGAGAAAAAACGAGGGGGAAAATAATGGGAAGATTAAATGAATGTTGGAATATTAGAACTGACCCCGTTGCCGTTTCTGACCCCGTGCCGTTTATTGGCTCAAGAGTTGATGAATGGAGCCACAGCTTCACTGTACGACACAGGATTGGCGGCTACCTTGCGCGAAGCCTGGGTGCAGCCCAGCATCGAAAAGTTGACGGCTGAGTTGTCTGCAACTTATTCGGGCAGCAAGCTGCAAGAAGCCATTCTGGAAAAACTGACCACATCTGTTGATAAAGCGCGGAAATGGTTTGAGCCAGGAGCTTGCTTTGCGGCAGGCACGCTGGTGCATACCAAAGAGGGGCTGGTGCCGATCGAGCAAATCAAGGTTGGAGATTACGTTCTTTCCAAACCGGAAAATGGCGGACAACAAGAATACAAACGTGTTCTCCAGACCTTTGCTCATGCGCCGGAGCGGGTGATAAATGTCCTTTATAGTTTTGACGATGACAAAAATAGACTCTTCCCTATCACCGCTACTGTGAACCACCCGTTCTGGGTTGCCGGTGAGGGCTGGACTGCCGCAGAAAATTTGCGTGACTATTGGACTGTTGAGAGAAAACTGAAACTCTGTGATGGCAATCACGTTATCACTGGTGGCATTAGACATATTTACGTTAGCGAGCAGCCCGGTGTCGGCTGGATGTCTGGTAGTAACTTTAACGATATTGAGGCACTTGGTGGATTGTGGGACTTCGTGAACCATCGCTTGGTAGCGAATGAAGTACCTGTGCTAGAAGCTATCGAGTACGAGGAACATCCCGAACCTTTCCTCAAGCTGCCTGTGTACAACCTGGAAGTGGAAGACTTTCATACTTACTATGTGGGCAAGCACGGGGTATGGGTGCATAACCAGAACTGCGGAGGACTTAGCTTCGAGGGGGGGGGCTTAGCTTCAAGACAAATGCCGGCGTTGATATACCTGCTGAATGGGCGGCAAACCCATTTTTAACCAAAGCAGAGTTGCTCAATTACAGAGCGCGGGGTCAGGTCTTTCGTTATCACATTCAAAAAAAAATCACAAAAGTCACGAGAAGTCAATAAAAACAAAAGGACACCTGTTCGCGGTAACAGCAATAAATCTAGCGAGTTGAAGTCCCGTCCAGGAAGTTGTCCGTGCGCCCCAGTAGCATGAGGAAGCTGCGTCGTGGAAACACGGGGTATTTTCACTGCTGTATTGTCGATGGGGTATTATTCCAATTACATATAAAAACAGCAATAATATAACCCTCAACATAAGGGGGCGATCATGGCACGAAAAGCGGGTGGAGCAGATCAGTTGGAAGCGGCAAAACAACTGCTGAAGAAAGCTAAAACGGC
>JAQTYN010000100.1 GCA_028688275.1 Gallionella sp.
CTTCAGACCCTTGTATTTTTGCTCGCACAACGTGCGTAGTCGTGGCTGTGCCGTGTAATACTTGTCCCATCTCTTTTCCTCTTTAAGTTCGGTATATAATACACCATTTAATGATGGGACTAAACAACTAACAACTAACAACTAACAACTAACAACTAACAACTAACAACTAACAACTAGCGACTAACGACTCAATACCTGATTATTTATACGCAACACCTTACCTGCCCGCTGATTCGCCTGCTGAGGACAGCCTGTACAGGATCAATACAACGTTTTCACAATGCGCTTCGCCATGAAGTCAGCTAAACCATCATTTTTTTCATAAATCTCAAAAAACTTTCCTTTTTCGTTTTTATCTGCGCTAGAATCAGTATGCCTGATAAGGGATTGAATTTGCACGCTTTGATGGCGATCTGTTGCGAAGGTTTCGCGACTTTTTTATGTGTAATTCTTTATTCAGGAGAATAGGATATGCAACGCCATCAAAATGGTTTTACCTTGATCGAAATTGCTGTAGTACTGGTCATTATTGGCTTGTTACTGGGTGGGGTACTCAAAGGTCAAGAGCTTATCAATAGTGCTAAAGTCAAAAATCTTGCCACCGATTTTCGCAACATCCCCGTGTTTATTTACACCTATCAAGATCGATTCAAAGCCCTGCCTGGCGATGATGCCAATGCCGCAACCCATATCAACGGTACCAATGCCACCACCACCGCCACCTTGGGCAACGGCATCATCAACGGCACATGGAATGACACGACGACGGCCAGCGAAGCGTTTGTATTTTGGCAACATGTCCGTCTGGCGGGTTTGCTATCAGGCTCCACCGATACCACCAGCAGCACTTATTTGCCCAACAATGCCGCCAATGGCAAGATAGGTGTGCAAAGTGGCACGGCCGTGGTGGCGAATACGCTGATAAAAGACAGCAATAATGCAGCCATTCGAGGTACGTACTTGATCTGCTCAGACAATATCGCGGGCAAGTTCGTCAAACCGCTGGACATCACCTTAGACGACGGCAACACCGCAGGCGGCATGATGATGGCCATCCCCATGGGTTCTCCCGTCAGCACCAGTGCGACCGCCACCGCCGCGATAGATGAAAGCGCGCCCTATTTGGTTTGTATGGGCGTGTAAATTTGTCCCTTTTTACCCCCGCATTGCGTCCGATTGACAGCTAGAAACTGCATTGGCGGGGGTAAATCAGCACTTATTCCATTTCAAGATCAAAAGTGAAGTTGAAAATATCGTAGGGTTCGCTATGCGCACTGGGCGGCGATGGGCGAGGTCGTACCGATTCTGACCTTAGTCGTTATTGAATGCCCGCGTTCACTCTATCGGCTTTAATGGCGGCAATGGCTTCTTCAATACTCTTGAATGATCCATTAGGGGTCTTGTTTTTAGCTTTAGCAGAGCAAAGTGTCGATGCAATATTAACCATCGTGGTCGGGTTCACCCGACGGGCATACCGAATATGTTTTTGAGCCAACCTCTGTCGATATTCGCTCCACGTCCCAATCATTTCACCCGTGATCCTCATATCATCGAACACAAAAACCACATCCATTTTTCGATAAAAGTGACGAAAGTAGTTATCGAATTGCTCAAACATTTCCTGAAAATCGTCCTTCGTTTCCATGGTCGCGTGTGGGGTGCAGATCACAATATCATTTTGCACATCATGCTTAAAATCGACTGTTCCTGTCATTGCGATTGCCCCCTGTTTACGCCAACTCTCAAGAAGGTGTGATTTGTTTATCCTCTTCGTGAAAGCGAGTTCTTTGCTTCCACATCAGCACCGAACCGATCACTAACGAGGTAATGGTAAGGGCATAGAGACTTACCTTTACCAGTGTTACAAAGCTAACAAATTGCGCCACAGCAAGGGGCTGAACTGGGTACACAGAGATTAAGTAAACAAAAGTTGAATTCTCAATCCAATCAAGCACCATAGAGAGTAACGGCATGGCTATCATTGCCTTCACCAGACCAACGGGCACGTTGAGATTTAAATACACTCGACGGACGAGGAGAGCAAAGAAAATTCCATAAGAAATCGGGAACAGCATATCCAGCGTCATAAGACTCGTGGCATAGGCGCGTCGCCCCACTTCCCCATAGGTACTCAAAACCTCTGCAAGATAAGCTGGAGAATAACCAGGCATCACATCCAAGGTGAACATGGGAATAGCCCCTGTGTAGCCAGCGCTGGCTGCAATCATGTTAGGCACATTGATACCGTTCATCATGATTAGGAATACGACTATAACAAACGTCGAATACCACAATGAGCGCGGAAATTTATTGAATATTTTCGCGCCCAAAATCATTTGATTTCTACTCTTCTTAGACATATGCAAACTCCAAATTTAATCGATTTAATAAACTAACTTCAGTCAGATGTGCGCCGCTTGGGGCTGACAAAGATCGCCAACCTCTGTATTGGTCATTACGAACGATTTGTTCGTTGCGTATGATATAGTCTGTATTTATTTGCACAAGGAGGCACATTGATGGGAGTGACGAACAAAGTTGTGCGTGAGACTGCATGCACGAAGCCCTCAAGCCATTGTCGAGAGGTGGCCGAAACGCTGGCTCGCATCGGTGACAAGTGGACGGTGATGGTGGTGGCGACTTTATCCATGGGAGAGCCGTTGCGTTACAACGAAATCAGCCGTCGGGTCGATGGCATCTCACAGCGGATGCTGACGCTCACGCTCAAAGGATTGGAACAAGACGGATTTGTGAGTCGAACAATGTACCCGACCATTCCACCGCGTGTGGATTACGAACTGACTGATCTGGGCAAGAAGCTGGTCGTACCCTTGCGCGCCCTGTACGCTTGGGCGGAAGAGTATCGTCCGACCATATTGGCGGCACGCGAGGAATTTGCGCAGCGAGAGAAAATAGACGCACCCCGCCGTGCGGCATTTACGGCACCGAAGTGAGGTAGGTAGGGTGTGCCGTGCGCACGCGGCACGAAATGAATGGTGCGCACGGCGCACCCTACTGGCTTTGACAAACACCCGCATCGCCGTTAATCTACAGCAATTCTCACTGTGACCGTGGGTACGAATTCATTCGTATGGTTTCTCGTGAATAAGGCAATTTTTGTCGCGTTTTTCGTCCTGTCGGGCGATGTACGAATTTGTCGTGCTCACAAACCCCCCCGCTGTTTAGTCAAAATGAGAATTGCTGTAATCAACCTATCACACGTTAAATACACTTAAATCCATGGCACAATTTATTGCTTTCGATAAAAATACAGAAGTAGTGGGGCTCGGTCTACTGTCCTGTATCGCGGCTTTTCCTGAACATGCTCGCCCCCATATTGAACAATTGATGGCGGAAAATAATCTGACAAACATTACCCCAGACAAGTGGTTTAAGGCGCAGGACTGGCTGAATGCTTTCAAAGCATTTTCAACGAGTTATGGTTCTAATACGCTGTTCCATATTGGAGTCGCCGTATTTGAAGGGTTTATTTTTCCGCCAAACGTGAGCGATCTGGAGTCTGCCCTCAAACTCATTGCGCAGGCATATCGTGAACACCATCGTAATGGGCGTATTGGATATATTGAACTGCGATCCTTTGATGCTAAAGCTAAAAAAGCGGTGATGGAGTATTGCAATCCTTACCCGTGCAATTTTGAGCGCGGCATCGTGACTGCCTGCGTACGAAAATATAAACCCCAAGATGACCATTTCGTTGACGTTCAGCTTGATAAAGATAAGCCGTCACGCTTGGATGGCGCGGAGTCGAGTTTTTATATCATCACTTGGGGGTAAGTATCTACACAACGTTTTCTACCTCGCCGTCATTCCCTCGTAGGCGGGAATCCAAGTGATGGTTAAGTAATCACCACTAATTTTTCGTGTATTCCGTGCGTAGGGGGCAATTCCATGGCTTCAAAACCTTACTCGCGGTATGCTTCGAGGTCGAAATACGCCACATTTACAACGCGCCAAACTGAAATGCGCGTTTCAAAATAACGAGTTTTAAACAGGGGGAATACAGTGGAAGTTTATAAAAGCAAATACCTGCACGTTGCATTTTTTGCAGAACAATCTTTAATGGAATCAACTTGGCAGAGTGAAACCAAGATGATGTATACAGAGGAATGCCAACAGGAATTTTTGAATTACCTTGATGCTGTGTGCAAACACCGACCTAGGCGGGTCATATGGGATGTACGCACAATGTTCTTTACATACAGCCCTAAAATGCAAGATTGGATAGACCAACGATTATTCACCCCTTCGTTTGATGCAGGTCTGCGTTGGGTCGCTTTTGTCGTCGGCGATGACTTCTTTGTCGAGTTATCGACCAAACAGGCGATGAATGAAAATAAAGGTCGAGTATTTATATCGCAATACTTTGATAGCAAAGAAACCGCAAAATCATGGCTTTTAAGTGTCGCCTAAAAACATAAAATTGTCTTAAAAATCCGTAGGGTGCGCCGTGCGCACCCTGCACCCTACGACTGATTCTAAGTTACATCTGCGCGTAAGCCCCCGCCAGCACCTCGGCAAATGCTTCCAGTGTTGTGGGCGTGGTGTTGATTGCCGTGCGCTCGCCTGGGCGGATCACGCCGTTGTTGTAGGCTTCCGCCAGTTCGATACTTAACCGTGCAACGTCAGCGGACATCATGTGTGGCACCAGTGCGGCCATGATGTCGCTGGCGGAAAACTGCACATAAGCGAGGTCGGGCTTACCAATGGCGCGCCCAATAATGCTCGTGGCTTCGGCAAGCGTGTAGAAGCGGGAACCAAGCAATTCGCGCACGACCACGCCTTTCCAGTCGCGGGCAATCAAGGCTTCGGCGGCGGCATCGCCAATATCCTGACTCGCGATCATGGGCGCGGGAATATCTCCTTGGAACGGACCGCCATTGATGCCTTGATACTTGATAAGCGGCAGACTGCCGAAGAAATTTTCAAAAAAGTAGCCAGGTCTGAGCATCAATACGTGTTTAGTCCCACCATTAACTGGTTTGGGTTGATGTAAAAAATATCAGGTGTTTTTTGATAGGCGTTGAGTATAGCTTCAAAGGGGGGAATGCGCCCAATGGCACGGAGTTTTAGGTTGAAGTTGTA
>JAQTYN010000101.1 GCA_028688275.1 Gallionella sp.
AACCACGGCGGAACCAATCCTAACGCGAGAGAAAACAGCTCTTCAGGGACCATCAGCTAACTCCAATTCAGGGCACGACCGCTCCACAGCATTCTACCCCCTACCCACTCAATCTGACGAAGAGCCTACACGGTGGCTTCTCTCACAATATTTGCCAGACATGTTCCAGTATGAGGCGTCACTGCTGTTTCTGAATTCATGGAGGTAGAAGACCAGTGGGTCAGAGGTAAAACCACTTGTTGTCCTAATGATCGTGGAAGAATGGCCGTGCTTTTCATCGCCTGCGAAAAGTTCACTCCCGAAAATTGTGCAATGGCGTACAATAATAGTGTTGTTGTTCCTGGTTCAGTCCGCAGGGCACAGGAAAAATCGGAACGTAATGAATGTCCTTGCATTTGGCCAAGGAATTGGCCGTTGACTTCCATATTTATAATGTTTGCAGAAGAATGTGCGTGGGTAACATGTAGCGTGTATTGACTCACTCCCGCCGAATCAAAAGTGACCGCTGGATCTCCGGTAAGGCGGGCTTCCAAGGCTGCCAATCCACCGCCAAGGGAGTGGCCGGTCAGAATGATAGGTTGAGTTGATTTGGCCAAAGCGCCTCCTAGCTTTGCGGCATCGACACCATATTGCGTGGGCACCGGCAACGGATACCCCAGGGCCTGCCTGATGTCCGTCGATAGGTCACGAGAAGTGGCGACTGGATGCCAAGGTGATATCACGGTTCCCCGGTTTGCAACAATATATTTATGAGTATATTTGTCATAGTACACTGACGCATAAAAGCCAGACGCGGGGTCGGACAACATTGTAGGCTTGATTCCCACGAAGCGGCGAGCGATGGAACGTCTGGTTTCAGTCTGTTGCTGTCCAACAGGCTTTGACTGCGGCAGGGCGTCAAATGGGGACAAGGAGTGCTTCATGCATAGAGCAACCGCCCGCGTGGCTCTGGTATGGAGCGCCCCAGATCCGTTGCCGTCTCGACCCATTCACCAATCACCCGTTCCGCATTGGCTACCGCCTCTTGATAAGTGGCGCCATCGGCCATGCAGCCAGGGAGCTCAGGAACTTCCACGATAAAAGCGTTGTCTTCGTTACTCCAATAAATGACCAGTTCATACTTACTCATCGTTATTAATCCCCAGGTGATACTTGGTGAGTATGCCGCGCACTTGCTTCACTTGGTAGGGCTTCGCCATGCGTCCTATGGGTTGGAGATTGATGATCTCGGCCACCCCTTCTTTGGTAAGGATATGATGGTCTCCCTTCACGCGAAGCATAAATCCAAGCCCATCTAACAAGGACAAAAAGTCAGCAAAAGCTATGTTGGCATCGCTCCGACCGCTGAGAACGGCGGTCTGGATCTTTTCGTGTTTACCCAAGAATTACACCAAGCTTGAACGCTTCATTCGTTTGATTCATGGCTTGGTCTCCTTCTGGAGTAAACGATTCTCGCTTTGTAAGCCTAACCCAATCAAACGACTGCTTCCAGTCTTTTAAGAGTCATCTTAGTGCGAAAAAACTTCTGTGGCGCTCCCTTTAGATTATGCCGCGCGAATACTTTGGTTTGGAGCGTAGTGCAGCGGTATGAGGTGATCCTCCGCCACCGCTAGGGTGATATAGTCGTCGCCCACAAGAAACTCAACTTCCACGTAACCAGGGTCCAACTCTTCCACGACGGTTCCGACCTGGCCACGCAGAAGGTGTTGCTCTGGTATGGGTTCCAAAAGCGCTACAACATCAAGTAGTTTCATGATGTCCTCACATAGCAACTTGTCAGCCTGGGAACGTCTTCTCCAGTCCTGATGATCCAACCCGTGCGAACGATCACGGACTTTCCCTGGTGCTGCATGACAAAATCCACCTGGTAACGCTTGCCATGACTGTCGGCCACCTTCTCGGTGGCCTCATTTGCTCAGTATGGCACGGAGGCATACTGAGCGCAGCAACTCGACATCTTGTTGGTCTATCCCCAGGCACGAGGCGAACACCCTGGCCTTGTTGCCTCCGGCAAGGTGACCGGGATTCAGGGTGTATTCTCGTAGCTTGCGAATGAAGTTTCCCGGATTGGTCCCGACGCCGACCATGGAGTTCCGGAGTACCGGGTGGCGCGATCTGGGCGCTGTGGAATGGTCAGTGATGCAGCGGAAACTGTCGTTCAAATCATCGACAGAATAAGCATGAAGTTGCATCTCGGGCGCAGTTTCCCGCAGCAAACATCCAGCATCCGAGCCATCATTCGTTGACCGATAGGGGTTCGGAAACCGGCGTTAGCCAAACATGAAAGCGCTCTCAACCGCTCCCAGAACCGCATCCTCGAAAACCTTTTTGCACAGTTCCCCTGCTGCCGAACCGGCAACCAGAAACAAGGGTGCAAGATGTTCTTCTCTAGGATGAGAGTGCCGAGCTCCAGGAGCTTCAGACCACTGAAACAATAATCGTCTACGTTCTTCCAGATTTTGATTTGTTAGGGATTTTGTTAACCAGTCATCAAAGTCGTATCCGGCTATATTATCCGTCTTGTTTTTGATCCCACGCATCAATACAGGAATATTGTGAAAAGTGTTACCAGAGCCAATTATTAAGACATTCTCATCCCGCAAGGACGTGAGGGATTCTCCGGCTAGATAGTGTGTTTCTGGATCTAAACCGGCTTGCAGAGATAGCTGTACGCAGGGAATATCCGCCGATGGAAAAGCTATTTTCAACGGCACGAAGACGCCGTGATCATATCCCCTATTCTCATCTATATGGGTATAATTTCCTGCTTTCTCGAGCAAGTTTCTGACTTGCAATGCTAGGTGGAGATCACCTCTGGCCGGCCACTGCAATTGGTAGGTTTCTTCTGGGAATCCAGAGTAGTCGAATAACAATCCAGGGTTACTGTTTTTTTGTATAGTAAATATCTGTTCTTCCCAGTGAGCGGATACGATGAGGATAGCATCTGGACGATTTGGTAGTAATGCTGGGAGATTCTCCAGGAATTTCCTGTGCCTGTTCCAGGTATTGGCCGGATCCCAGTTCATAAAGAAGCAAGGACCTGCCCCATGCGGTATAAATAGAGTCGGTTGGCGCATAATATAGTTTGTGTTCCATTGTTACAAGCGGGCTATTAAAATCGCTTAATATCCTGCTCTCTATGTTGATGATTACTTTTTGACACCTTCCACTTCGACCTTAATGCTAACAGCGTTTGATAAACCTTCTGGCAAGTAAGCACCTATACCGAAATCCGATCGATGGATAGTAGTTGTGGCCACAAATCCCGAGAGATAGCCACCCCAAGGTTTGGGAAGGTAGGAAACATTCCCTGCACCCAGCTCCCGGACCTGGAAAACCACGGGCTTGGTTATCCCATGCAAGGTGAGATTGCCGTAAAGATCCCCCATATCTTTACCGTTTGGGACGTATTTGCTGCTGACAAAAGTGATGTCGGGATATTTCTTGACATCAAAAAATTCCTTGCTACGCAGATGCACATCCCTTAAGGCATAGCCCGTATTGATACGGGTAGCGGGGATGGTGATCTGGACCCGGTCTTTACCCGGATTCTGGGCGTTGAAGGTATAGCTTCCTGCGATTTTGTCGAAGCGTCCGGTGAACTGGGTGATGCCCACGTGACCAATGGTAAACAGTACGTTGGTGTGCTGTGGGTCAATACGATAAGTTCCGTCGGGATTCCCAGAAAGCAGAGTGTAGTGCTTTATGGGTGTGGCCATGGCACTTCCAGCCATTACCAAAGACAACGCAGTAACTGCTAATGTGGATGAAGGGTATCGTTTTAACATTGTTAGTTCCTTATTCAGGGAAAAATCTTCTTTGCGATTTCTGCCACATGCCGTCCCTGGAAGCGGGCAATGGTCAACTCGTTGGCCGAAGGCATGCGGCTACCGTCGCCCTTGGCCAAGGTGCTGGCACCATAGGGCGTACCACCGCTGATTTCGTCCATGTTCAGCAATTCCGGGCAGCTATAGGGCACGCCCACGACAATCATGCCTTGGTGGAGCAAGAAGGTGTGAAAAGAGGTGATGGTGGTTTCCTGACCGCCGTGCTGAGAGGCGGTGCTGACGAATACGCTGCCCACCTTGCCCACCAGTGCTCCCTGTTGCCATAAGTTGCCGGTGCGATCCAGGAAGTTGCGCATCTGCCCGCTCATATTCCCGAAGCGGGTGGGGGTACCGAAAATGATCGCATCGTAGTTGGCCAAATCATCGGGGCTGGCCTCCACCGCACGCTGCTCCGTCTTGGCATGCATACTGGCCAGCACGTCTGCGGACACAGTCTCGGGTACGCGTTTGATGTCTACCTGAGTGCCCACTACCGAGCGGGCACCTTCCGCTTCGGCCTCGGCCATAGCTTCCACATGCCCCCAAAGGCTGTGATACAAAACCAAAATCTTGCTCATAAACCATTCCTCTCTATGGACTCCCATATGGAGTCTGGGTTTCAATAGACCATGCAGGATTCTTTTTGTAAAGTAGGTACTTTAAGGTAACCAATATGCGTCAATCCCGACAGAAACAGGCTTGTCCTATGGACCAGCTCCTGCGGCTCCTCATGGGGCCGTGGACCACCTATATCCTCTGGGTACTGGAAAACCAGGGCACCTTGCGCTTTGGTGAACTCAAGAGGACCATCCCAGGCATTTCATCTCGCATGCTGACAGAGCGGCTGCGGGGTTTGGAGACAGCCCAGATTGTTTTTCGGGATTACCGTCCCACCATACCGCCGGAGGTCCGCTACGGATTGACCGAGCGGGGTCAAGAATTGGGGACGGTGCTGGCCAGCCTGAACCTGCTGGCTCAGAGGTGGTTTCTGGAAAAAAAATTATCGAATCACTAATAACGCTTTGGTTCCTCGTCATTTCAAGTGGGTAGCCTGAGATCCAGCTTGCCCAGGATCAGGTAGGCCATGTTGATAAAGTTCTTGTGCGTGCGGTAACCCCGAGCCTTGGCCTTGGCGGATTGAATGAGGCT
>JAQTYN010000050.1 GCA_028688275.1 Gallionella sp.
AAACCGCCAAAAGTTGTTATCGTTGCTTGTATGAGAAAGTTGTTAACCATCATGAACTCAATGTTGAAAAATAATACTCCGTGGAATGCAAAATTTGCTTGATTCGGAACACGGTTGCTCTCCCACACGTGGGCGAGGGGAGTTAAAGAGGATGCGGCGATTTTTTCAAAAATTGGCTTTCAAATGCTGCCGTCTGTGTTTTGAAATCCGCTTGCTGCGCGAGTATGTCCAGATAGGTAGGATGCGCTGTGCGCACCATTGATTTCGTGCCGCGTGCGCATGTCGCAGCCTACCTGACTACCGCAAAAACTGCGCGCTAAACGCCTCCAACTGGCTTGCCAATGCGGGCGTGTCACGCGCTAGTTGATTGACCTCCATCTGCATCGCCGCTTTTACATCCGCTTGTTTCAAGCTCAGCAGTTTTTCGTTTTGCGCCGCTTTGCCTTGCATAAACAAACTCAGGGACAACTGCACCTGCGCATAGTCTGTTTTTTCGGGCAAGGCAATCAGCTCCACGCCGCCGTTTTCGACTTCAAAATACCAAGGATTGCCGTCGTCTTGGGTTAGCAATGCCAATGCCTGCCGTTGCAACGCTTCCGCTTGTTGCCACTCGCCGCGCAGCCCGTGTATTTTGGCTAAGCCCAACGCTGACAACGGATAGTTGGAATTTTGCCCATACAATGCGATGGCTTTTTCGTAGTTGCGCTGTTTGAAATACCAATACGCCAAATTGTCGCGGTACTTGGGCGTGGGCGAAATGGCTAAGGCTTGCTCATAACTTTTTCTCGCTTCAGTCTTTTTACCTTGCTGCTCGTACAACACGCCCAAATCAAAATGCGCCTCGGCAAGTTTGGGGTTGAGTTTCAAGGCGGTTTGATAATACGGCAAAGCGTCGTCGATCTTATGTTCTGCACCGTACAGCTTGCCCATAAACAAGTTCAAATGCGCATCGTCGGGATGTAGGGCGTACAAACTGCGCAATTTTTGTTCAAACACGGCGGGACTGGTCAACTCCCACAATTCCGCTTTTTTCAAGCCAAACGCCGCAGCCTCATTTTTGGCATCGTCTTTCAACACGTGCTCAAAACTTTGCTTCGCCGCCGCATAGTGACCAATGTCCAGCAAGCTATTCGCTTCCAGCATCGTTTCTACCACCGCAGCAGGTGGACGGCTTAACCATTGCGTAACCCACGGCGAAACCGCCCCGCCCAACGCCAGCAAAATCCCGCCGATAAAGCCTAATCTTTTGATGTTGCTTTCCGTCAAGAATTCCCAGAGTTTGATAAGCCATTGCTTCATTGTGTATTTTCCTGTTTGCCATTCCCATTTTCACATTCCCTCCCCCAAGCAGGGGGAGGGTTAGTGTGGGGGTAGACACTGTCGTGTGAATTCAACCTTTCAACCCCCATCCCAGCCCTTCCCCCTGCAAGGGGGAAGGAGTGAAGGCACTTACTGCCGCATCCCAATCGGGAAATTCATGCCCTTTAAATCCCGCATCGGGAATTGTTCGTAATGCCATTGTTTTAGGGTAATTTCGGGGACTTTATCGCCCACAAAATCAGCCAATTCACCGATTGTAATGTGCTCTTTGCCCTTGGATTTTGGCTGTTTCAAGCCCTCCAACAGTGCGTAAGTAAACACGCCATGTTTTTCGTATCCTTCCAACGCCATATTGTTATCAGATGTTGCCGACAATACAGCCCGCCCCGTAAATTTCATTAACCGATCAATCGCGGCTTTTTGATCTACGCCGCGCCCATTGGATACAAACGCCCCCGCATCACAAGTATCCAGCAACACCACGGACTTGGTGGCATCTAACGAAGCCAACAGCCGTTGCAAACGGGCTTGATCTAAACTCTTATCGCGCAAGGAACTTTCGTTTTGATACACCAGTTCCCAGGGCAAGAAATGATAAGTGCCATCCAAGGCTTTGCCATGCCCTGCCAGATATAGCACAAACACATCTTGCGGTTGCACTTGGGGTTTCAGCGCAGCAAAGGCAGCTTCGATATTGGCTAAGGTTGCTTGTTTATCCAACAAGGTTGGGTTGACTTGCACGCGGTCAAACAGCCCAGCGCCGCGTTGTTTCAATTCTTCCACCACGGCTTGCGCGTCTTTTGCCGCATATTTCAACTGTAAAGCACGGTCGCGGTAATCGCTAATGCCCACCGCCAAAATATGCAGGGTAATCGGCAATTTATTCGCCGTCACATGCACTATGGTTTGAATGGCGCGCGAGGCGACTTGGTTGTTTTTGTCGTAAACGATGGCTTCAATGGTGCTATCTCCCGTGGGCAACGAAAAATGCCGTATAAACGGATCTCGCCCTGGGGTGGTGATGCCCGCCGCACCACGTCCTGCTATCACCGCGCCATTGATTTTATACACCACCTCGCTGATGCCGCCGCCTTGGTCTAAGGCTTTCAATTCCAAGGTGAAATCGTTTTGGTTTTGCGTGACTTCAGCGGGCGACAGCAATTCCAGTTTGGGCGGCAAGCCTTCCGCCAACACCTTGCGCACATCGCCAACATTGGCGAGGGCGGTTTGGATGGCGGCTTCATCACCGCGTAGGCGGGCGGTGATGAGGTCGGGACGGTAGAACAATTTGCCGAGTTGTTGCACGCTGACAAATTGCCCCGCCTTGTCATCGCCTTGATTGAGGTGATAGCCGATCAGTGACTCGCCGTCCGCCGAGGCGTTGTAAAACCCTTCGGGTGTCCACAGCACCCAGCGTTTGCCATCGGCGTGCGGGAAAAACGCCAGTTGTTCTTTGCCGTCGCTGACCCTGAACCAGCGTATCGTGCCATCGCTAAACGCCGCCACGGCAAAACGACCGTCGGAACTGAGGTTGACTGCCCAAGCGGCACTGGGTGTCGCGGATTCCCAAAGCTGCTTGCCTTGTTGGTCGAAATAGCGCAAATACCAATCTGCGCCCAACACAAAATGCTGTTCATCGGCGGCGATGGCGAGACTGCGCGACATTTCATAGTCTCTTAGCGGAATATCTTGCTGATTGAATTGGGGATGCCGCCCGCCCTCCCAATTTGTCACACTAAACGCGCTGGCAGTGGTTTTGGCGGGGGTGAGACTATTCTTGGACGTGCTGAGTTCTTCCCCCAAATTCAGATCAAAACGCCGCGCTGTGCCTTGCTGCATAAAGGCAAACTGCGCCCCGTTAGGACTTAATTGCAATCCGCCATTGCCACTATCACGATAATTGACGATGCCCGCGTCCGCTTGGTGCAGTTTTTGCCCGTTGCGGGACAATATGCCCCAAATAGGATCGGCTGTGCCATACAACACCCGACCATCGGCTAAGGTTTGAATATCTATGACAGTGGTGTATCCCGCTGCATAACGACGATATCCGCCATGCCCCGCTTCAGACCACGCCAAGACAGGATTGATGCCCGTTCCATCGTCATACATTCCCCCCGCATACAGTGTCTGCCCATCGGCTGACCAAGCGACGCTGTTCAAGCTGCCGTTATTCACCCCTTGCGTATCGGGCGCGTAACGCAAACTTAGCTCCGCCCCCGACAACACCGCTACCGCCGTGCTGTCGTTAAACCCCACCGCAATCTGCTGCCCGTCGGGCGAAAAGCGCACCGCAAACGGCTCTTTGCCTCCTGCCAACCTGGTCTTGTGCTGCAACTGAAACGCCGCGTTATACAGCCGCACATAGCCATCATCGCAACTACTAACCAAGCGTCCTTGCGCATCAAAGTCCAGCCACCAACTGCTATCCCCATAGTCGCTGTCCCGCGCCACTTCGGCTAAATCACGGCGACGATACACGCGGATGCCTTCTCCTCCCCCCAAGGAGGCAGCTAGAAACTGCCCGTCGCGGGAATATATAAGATGAGCGATCCCATTCGGCAAGCCCGCAATCGTCCGCGTCAGTTGTCCTGTGGCACGGTCAAAGAAATAGATATGGAAATTGTCTGAACCAGACTGCCCCGTAAATCCCCCCACCGCCACTTCCTTGCCATCGGGCGACAGTGCCACGGCATCCAACCTGCCTTCGTTACCCTCACCGATGGGTGGGCGCAGGGTTTGCAACAACTTGCCCGTCGATACTTCCCACACGCGAGCGGTTTTATCTTTGGAAGCTGTGACCACACAGCGCGCAGCAGCATCCACACTGATGCGGCTAATCTTCGCCGTGTGCATACCTGTTTCCAGCCGCAAAAACGGCGTGGTGGCAATCGGGCGCGATTCCGCTGCCCCCGCCGTGGCGGATAACAGCAGTAAAATTAAGCCCGCCGTAGGGTGCGCCATGCGCACGCGGTGCAAACAAAAGGTGCGCACGGCGCACCCTACTTGCAATAATAAAAACCAGAGATTCAATCGTTTCATGGCAGGCATTCCCATTGGGCAGAAGTGATAGCAATGTACCGCAGGCGGGGGATGAGGGCAAGCGCAGGCTAGACATTCCACACGCTATTCTCAAACTTCGTCACTCTCAATCCTCGTCATTCCCGCGAAGGCGGGAATCCAGCTTAAACCATACGTCTCGCGCAGCGAGACCGTCCGCTGCGCGGGATTTTTAGTTGGACTGGATACCAGCCCCCGACTAAAGCATTCGAGGGCAGGCTCTGCGCTGGTATGACGGGCTTTTTTTGATCGGACTGGATTCCCGCCTGCGCGGGAATGACGGAGAGGACTGGACCCCGTGTCGTGGCACGAGGTGACGCAGGGGGAAGGTGTTACACCGCATTGTCTACGGATTTTCCCTCTCCCCCGCCCCTCTCCCGTGAACGGGCGAGGGGAGTTTGAATTTTCGGGTGATTATGAATCGTGCCAGTGTCAAGCCTAGCACACACGCTACCCAGCGTTGCCAGTCTTGCCCTGCGATGGCATAAAACCCTAAGACCACCAAGCTGCTGCGCACGATCAAGCTGATTAAAAACCAGCGGGCGGGGGAGGGAGAGGTCATGGCGCGGCGGACCGTCCACCATAATCCGCCGAAGAAAATGCCGCCTAATAGCAAACCGACCGCAAAAACCAAGAGGAGCACGGGATTCATGGGCGTAGGTGCGAATTGATTCGCACGGTTTTTAAATTCAGGCGTGCGAATGAATTCGCACCTACGGGAGGGCGCATCACAATTTTTCCTTTTGCCGAATTTTCTGGTTTTCTTTATCTATCCAATGCCATGCGTTCCAGCAGCCTGCGCATAAGCCGATGATAAGCAGGCTTAATGTCCAAGAATGATGTGCGGGATAGTGTTTGTCTAGCCAGATGCCGAGCATGGTGCCGAGTAAGGTGGGGACGACGATAGACCAGCCGACTAAGCCGAATAGTCCGAGTCCTGACCAGATGATGCGGGTGCGGCGGGCTTGAAGTTTGCGGGTTTCTTTTGCGCCAACTTGTTGGATAAACGCGGTTTCTTTAGGTTGCGCACGTTGAAATTTGGATAGTTTAGCCATGTTGGAACTCCGCAAAACGTCGCACAAAACCATTTTCTAATTTCGCCAGCACGGTGCGGAGTTGTCGCTCACCTTCGTCCAAAGTGAGAAATTCCTGTGTGACCGCTTCGCGCAACGAACCCAAGGGCATGCCGCTGATGGCATGACGTACTGATACGCGTACTTCCGCGCCTGATTTGACCAATACGCCTTCATCGACGGCGACGTAAATTTCTTCACCTGCCGCAGTTTCATACAGCAAAATCCCCGCTGTCAGTACCGCGACACAATCCAAGCGATGGGGCAACATGCCAAATGATCCCTGTGCCGTTTCCGCCACCACCCGCCGCACGTTGCGGACTTCGGTGAAGACGCGGAATGGCAGAAGGATTTTGAGGTTCATGGCACTAATCACTTATCCAGTTGAGCGTTTCTTCGGAGGGATGAAACAACCTAAAGTTATTTCGACCACTTTCTTTGGCTAGATACATGGCTTGATCGGCGCAGCGGGTGAGCATTTCATCGTCCGCCGCATGGTCGGGGTAAATTGCCGCCCCAATGCTAAAGGTAATCACTTTGTCTATTCCGCCGAGCGAATGTGGCGCAGACATGGCAAGCATGATTTTCTCGGCAACCAAGCTTACATCTTCGGGAGTATGGATTTCCTCTAATAAGACCAGAAATTCATCCCCGCCTTGGCGACAGACGGTATCCGATGCGCGCACACAAGATTTCAGTCGTTCCGCCACGGATTTGAGCAAATGATCTCCTGCGAGATGTCCCAGCGTATCGTTAATGTCTTTGAATTTGTCTAGGTCTAGGAACATCAAACCGACTTTGGATTTTTGACGATGGGCGCAGGCGAGGGAACGGCGTAAACGATCCGCAAATAAGGCGCGATTGGGTAGTTTGGTCAGTGAATCATAATGTGCCAAAAACTCAATGCGCTGTTCTGCTTCTTTACGCTTGGTAATGTCCGAAAACAGGGAAATGTAGTTAATCACTTGCCCTTGGGCATTTTTCACCGCGCCTATCGACAACCATTCTGGATAGGTTTCACCATTTTTGCGGCGATTCCAAATTTCACCTGACCATTGCCCTGTCGCTTCTATGGTCGCCCACATCAGCTGATAGAACTCGGCGGGTTGTTTGCCTGAACTGAGTAGTCTAGGGTTTTCACCCACTACTTCCGCTGCTTTGTATTGGGTAATTTGTTCAAAGGCGGGATTGACCGTGAGGATGCGTTTGTCCGCATCGGTAATCACAATGGCTTCACCACTGTTTTCAAACATCTTGGCAAACAATTCCAGTCGGTTCTGAGCTAGTTCCAGATTCGCTAGCAGCGCGTTAAAAGTACGTGCGATTTCACCGATGTCTGGATTTTTTTCATCCACGTTAGCACGCTTGGATAAGTCGTTGTTGTGCTGAATCTCTGTCATCGCCAATTGCAGATTGTGGATGGGCTGAGCGATGTTGCGGACAATCAGGTTGCGAACAAATAGCCAGATCAGCCATGACAAGAAAATCTGGATGACGAGATGACCTATCCACAAGTTCTTTTTGAATTCGGCGAGTTCATTCTCGTCTTGCGATAAGTCCATAATGACGCTTGCCGCACCATTGACACTGCCTTCGGTTGCCTCGTGGCAAGCCATACAGTTGGTGCCGCGAAAGTTTTTCTGCGCAATAAAAGGCACGACGACGCGTAGGCTGGGGGGGCTGCCCGATGATTCGATACGCTGAAAGGCAGGTTTTCCACTGGTCAATGCGGCACGATCCATCTCATCCTGCGCTTGTTCTTCGGGGAGTCCTTTGCCAAATTGGTTGACCACTGAAGCACCGCGCACAATACGCAATTCCTTGACCCCTTTGGATAGCCGCATTTTATCGACTAATAGTTTGCGATTCGCAGGATCATGTATTGCCCCCGTCAGCATAAGGAGGTTCATGCCATTGATGAGGCCGTCTGCGGTTTCGTTGGCACGTTGTTTGGCATGGAGAATAATCTGCTGTTCAAAACGATCCGTTATCCAATTCATTGAAATGAGAAACAAAATAATCAATGAACCTTGAATCAGGATATGCAGTTTTTTTTGCACGCCTAATTGATGCCAATGAAAACGAAGTGATTTCATCATCTGCTTACTCGGTCAGAAAAGGACGGATGCGCATCATACCTCGCTCAATGTGGAGGAGAGACGAGAATTTTCCGCTGAGAGCGTGGGGGCGTTGTCAGGTCAACCTGTGCTGACATGACAGAGGGTATTGCCCCCTAGGTGCTTACCCTGCGGCTTTCTTGCTCGCCCGTGGTTTCGCAGGTTTTTTGACTGCGGTCGTGGCGGGTTTTGCAGCCACTTTTTTTGCAGCGGGCTTTTTAACCGCTGCTTTCTTAGGTGCTGCTTTGGGTTTAGCTTCTGTTGCCGTTTCTGTTTTTGCCTTAGCCTTTGCCGCTGGTTTTTTGCGCGTCGTAGGGGCTTTGGCGGCTTTAGCGGCAATCAGTGCCAAGGCTTGTTCCAAGGTCACCTCATCCACGCTCATCTCTTTGGGCAACGTGGCGTTGATTTTGCCGTGGCGGGCGTAAGGGCCGTAGCGACCGCTGCAAATTTCAATGCTGGTTTGGTCGTCGGGGTGGTTGCCCAATACGCGCAGTACGGTATTACCTTCGCGTCCTTGAGTCAATAACTCCACGGCGCGCGCCATCTCAATATCAAAGATGCTGTCGCTTTTGGGGATGGATTTGAATTTGCCGTCATGCCCGATGTAAGGCCCAAAACGTCCGATATTGACGATGACCTTTTTGTTGGTTTCAGGGTGCAAACCAAGATCGCGTGGCAGAGACAGCAGTTTCAGCGCAGTAGCCAAATCGACATTTTCAAGTGGCAATTCTTTCGGCCACGATACGCGTTTGGGTTTTGCCTTTTCGCCAGCGATCACTTCGCCGAGTTGGACGTAATGCCCATAAGGTCCACGCAGCAGCAACACAGGTTGTGCGGTGTCGGGATGCGCGCCGAGTTCAATGCGTAACGACGCTTCTTCTTCGGTGTCACTGCTCAAGCTGCGTTTGTATTTGCATTCTGGGTAGTTGGTGCAACTGACGAAGCTGCCGTAGCGACTGAGTTTTTTCGCCAAAGGTTTGCCGCATTCGGGGCAAGCCTCATCTAATAGCTCCACAGGGCGGTCGATATTGGTTTTGTCTTTGATTAAGCTAGAGAATCCTTGCCAGAATTCACCCAATACCCCGATCCAATCGCGTTTACCTTCGGACACTTCATCCAGCTCGTCTTCCAAGCCAGCGGTGAAGTGGTAATCCACATAGCGGGTGAAATGCTCGGTCAAAAATTTGGTGACCACGCGCCCCACGTCGGTGGGCACAAAGCGTTTTTTGTCGATAATCGCGTATTCGCGGGCTTGCAAGGTCGAGATGATGGTGGCGTAAGTCGAAGGGCGACCGATGCCGTATTCTTCCAACGCCTTGACCAAACTGGCTTCCGAAAAGCGCGGCGGCGGTTGGGTGAAATGTTGTTCGCCGTACAATTTGTCCAACGGAATCACTTCGCCTTCCACCAACGGCGGCAATTTTCCGCCCTCTTCCTCAGCGGCATCATCCACGTCTTCCATATACACGCTGATAAAGCCAGGGAAGACCAATACTTGTCCCGATGCGCGGAACAAGGTGTCATCGCCGCCGAGGCGAATGTCCAAGCTCACGGTGTCGTAGCGCGCAGGCGTCATTTGGCACGCCAGCGTGCGCTTCCAAATCATCTCGTATAAGCGCGCTTGGTCAGCGGACAAGTGATTTCTGACGCTGTCTGGGGTGCGCAAAATCGAAGTGGGGCGGATCGCTTCGTGCGATTCTTGGGCGTTTTTGGTTTTGCTTTTGTATTGCGGCTGATGGCTAGGTAAGTACTCGCTATCGTAATTATCCTTGATATAGCCACGAATTTCTTGCACCGCTTCTTGCGCCAAGGTCACGGAATCGGTACGCATATAGGAAATCAGCCCGACAGTTTGCCCGCCAATGTCCACACCTTCGTACAATGATTGCGCCGTGCGCATGGTGCGCTCGGAAGTCATGCCCAATTTGCGCACCGCTTCTTGTTGCAAGGTGGAGGTGGTGAAGGGTGCGGCGGCGTAGCGTTGCTTAGCTTTTTTCTCCACACGTACCACTTTAGGCGGCAATTTTGCATCGTTCAATTTTGCCAAAATCGCTTCGTATTCGACTTGGCTACCAATGCTCAGTTGCTCCAATTTTTTACCTTGGTACTGGAATAATTTGGCGGTGAAGTTGTGAAAATCCTTGTGGCTGTCCAGATGAACCGACCAGTATTCCTGCGTCTTGAAGGCTTCAATTTCCAGTTCGCGTTCGACGATCAAACGCAAGGCGGGGCTTTGCACACGACCAGCCGACAGCCCCGCACGGATTTTGCGCCATAACAACGGCGACAAATTAAAGCCGACCAAGTAATCCAATGCACGGCGTGCTTGTTGCGCATTGACCAGTGGCATGGAAATTTCACGCGGATGCGCCACGGCTTCGCGCACCGCAGATTGGGTGATTTCATAAAACACCACGCGCTGCATCGTCTTGTTTTTTAAGGCACGTTTACTTTTCAGCAATTCGGCGATGTGCCACGCGATGGCTTCCCCTTCGCGGTCAGGATCGGGTGCGAGCAGGATGTGATCGACGGTCGCGGCGGCTTTGGCGATGGCATCGACATGCTTGCTGTTGCGGGCAATGGTTTCGTACTGCATGGCAAAGCCGTTTTCAGTATCCACCGCGCCTGTTTTGGGCACGAGGTCGCGGACGTGACCGTAAGAAGCAAGGACTTCGTAGTCTTTGCCCAGATACTTTTGCAGCGTTTTAGCCTTGGCGGGAGATTCGACAATAAGAAGATGAGTAGCCATGCGTAAGAGTATTTAGTGTAATTGCGAGGAATGTAAGGGCGAGATCAATTCCTCAATCAGCAAGGGATCGAGTTCTTGATGGCGATTCCAAAGCACCATCAACATAATGAGTTTGAGCTTGTCCAAGCCCAGTTGGGATTGTTGCAGGGCAACCGCGCGGTCAATAATCATCTCACGTTCTACCGCAGAAATGAGCTTTTGTTGCTCAGCAAACAACAAGAATTGGCGTGCTTCTTGGCTGATGCGCCGTAGCTCCACTTCGGCAAAGCAGCGTAAGCCTGTGTGTTCTAGCGAAGCAGGATAACTATCGGCCGTTTGTGCTTGCAAAGCAGACAGCCACGTCAACGCTTCGTCAATTTCGTCGCCTTCAAAGCCTGCTGCGGAAAGTTTGCGCGATAGCTTTTCAGGGGGCGGATAGCTGCCTGCGTCGAAATAACTTTCAAACAGGTACATGAGAATTTCAAACATAATGGTCGTGGTTTTAAGGTGTTGCGTTATTTAGTTGCTAGTCGCTAGTCGTTAGTTTTTAGTTAGGGTGGCAATCCAAGTATCTCTAGCTGAATATGTTTCAAAATGGTGGATGCGCTGCGCTTATCCACCCTACCAACTAACGACTAGCAGCTAATAACTAACCGCTTAATGCATTCGTTGATATAAGCCGCCAGGCAGTGTGTACACCCGCCCATTCAGCTCCAGCGTCAACAGCATGGCGGATAGCTGGCTAATCGTCAAGCCACTACGTGTGCAGAGGGTGTCTAAATCGACGGCATCGTAGCCTAAATGCGTCAGTAAACTTGCCTCTGAGTTAGAAAGCGTCTCGGTCTCAGCGGGGGGAGGGAGGCAGATGGGGGAAGGTTGAAACAGGCTCCCCAGCTCTTCGAGGACATCTTGTGCCGATTCCACCAGCTTTGCGCCTTGTTTAATCAGCGCGTGACAGCCCTTGCTTTGCGGTGCATGGATAGAGCCTGGAATCGCGAATACGTCGCGGTTTTGCTCCATCGCCAAACGCGCGGTAATGAGTGAGCCGCTTTGCAAAGAGGCTTCTACCACTAAACACCCTAAACTCATACCGCTAATCAGCCGATTGCGGCGCGGAAAGTTGGCAGGTAAGGGCGGTGTGCCCAAGGCGAATTCCGAAATCAGTACGCCTTGGTCTGCCAAGGAATGTGCTAACTCACGGTGTGCAGCAGGGTAAACTCTGTCCAGTCCTGTTCCCACCACGGCGATGCTGCTGCCTTGACCACGCAATGCGCCACGATGGGCGGCGGCATCTATGCCATGCGCCATGCCACTGATGATGCACAAACCTGCGTCACTGAGGGCTTGTGCAAACGCCTCTGCGTTATTTTTACCTTGTGGCGTGGCGGTGCGACTCCCCACGATGGCGAGCGCGGGCTGATTGAGTAAATCGCGCTGTCCTTTGACATACAACAAAATAGGCGGATCGGCGATGTTTAACAAGGCTTGCGGATAGTCCGCATCCGCAAGGGTGACGATGTGATTGCGCTCATCTTGCAACCATGAAGCCGCGACGACAAGTGCTTCATTCTCCATGCCTTTGCCGATTTCCGTTGCGACACTGGCCTTGACGTGATCCCTGAGTTGGCTTGTTGGCGCGGCAAAAATTGCTTCTGGTGAACCGAATTGTTTGAGCAGCTTACGCGCGGAATCGCCACCGAGTCCGCGTATCAGGCTGAGTGCCAACCAAGCCTTAAGTGCCGCGTCCATGTTAGGGAGTTTGGGCGCGATCCAGTAAAGTGACAGGCAAACGTGTTTCCATCACCAAGGCGTAAGCCACTTTGTTAAAGACGCGGAAGACAAACAGCAATCCGTTGCGTTCATCAGGCAAATTGACATCCTTTCCTTGATATTGCACGGTCTTTCCCGCTTTGTACAAAGCCAATACGTGACCGACCTTCAGCCCATCTCGCGCACCTTTGTTGAGGGTAATGATGCTGTTCTGGCTGGCTTGGGTCGAGCTGCCGTAAATTGAGATGACTTTGCTTTCTATCATGCCCTCAGGTGCGCGAGGTAGATAATGGCTGGTCAATTCCTCTTTAAATGGCACCAGACGCGCACCTCGTTCAATTTCTTGACGACTCTTGGTGACGCGAACGGTGCTGGGTTCATCAATTTTGCTAGGATCTGCGAATTTGACGACCTTGACATCGCCTAAATAGGTGACTTCGTGCCCCAAGACCTCTTCGGTTTCAGGATCGACTAAGGGTTTTGAGGGTTGATAAGCTTGCCATTTGATGCCATTGTCGGCCGTGAGTCCGCTTGCATAGCCTAACTCTCCCTCGCCTAGTACCACGCGCTGTTCCTGTAATGCGACGATCATCGGGGCGGTTTCTAGATCATTTTCTTCCACCGCTAAAGGTTGGGCTAAAAAAGGGTTCAGTGCGCGCGAAGGGATGCTGAAAATGGGATCGTTGCTTTCCATGCGTGCTTTCGGTGATAGTTTCACCGTGCCGTCGGCCATCTTGACCTCTCCAGAGACCGTTGCAATTTGGAGCTTGCCTGCATTGCGATCAAATCGAATCACATTGCCAGGGTAAATCCAGTGTGGATCTTTAATGTCATTTTGGTTCACGTCCCACAGTTGGGGCCATTTCCACGGATCTTTAAAAAACAGATTGGAGATGCCCCAAAGTGTGTCACCTTTCACCACAACGTGTTGATCTGGTGCGTCAGGACGAAATTCGGGTTGGGCTGCCGAGGCGATGGCAGGCAATAAAAAGCAAATCAGCGATATAATCTTGCGCATGAAAGTGTCCCGCAGAGTGTAAAAGAAAGGCGAAGGGATGTTGCCGCGCCAAATTTTGCCTCTAGTCATCTAAATAAGCAAGCATTCATGGAATTCGCATGACCATACTTAAAATTTTGCAGTACCCCGATCCTCGATTACAAAAAATTGCCCAACCTGTAAAACAGGTGACGGATAGCACGCGCAAACTGATACGCGACATGGCAGAAACCATGTATGCCGCCCCTGGGGTGGGTTTGGCAGCGACCCAAGTCGATGTGCATCAACAGATTATCATTGCAGATATTTCTGAAGCACATAACCAACTGCTGGTGCTGATTAACCCCAAATTACTGGCACAAAGTGGGGATGAAGAAAGCGAAGAAGGCTGTTTGTCCGTGCCTGGGATTTACGAAAAAGTGCAACGCGCCGAAAAAATCACCGTCAGCGCGCTGAATGAACGTGGGGTGGAATTTACCTTGGAAGCCGATGGTTTTCTAGCTGTGTGTATCCAGCACGAAATCGACCATTTGCATGGCAAAGTATTTGTCGATCATTTGTCGCAACTCAAACAAGGTCGCATACGCGCCAAATTGATTAAACGGCAACGGGAAAACATGTAAATCGTATTCCCTCGCCCGCAAGCGGGAGAGGGCTAGGGAGAGGGAACGTTAACGATGAAAATTATCTTTGCAGGTACGCCTGTTTTTGCGGCGGAAGCGTTAGCCGCGCTATTGCCCGAACATGAAATCGTGGCGGTTTTAACACAACCCGACCGTCCCGCAGGACGGGGGATGCAGCTCACCGCCAGTCCAGTCAAACAACTGGCTTTACAACACGGTTTGACCGTGATGCAGCCCAAGACCTTAAGAACCGATGAAGCGGCTCAAGCGATTGCCGTGCTGAATGCCGATGTAATGGTGGTGGCGGCTTACGGGCTGATTTTGCCGCAAAGCGTTTTGAGCTTGCCGCGCTTGGGCTGTTTGAATATCCACGCGTCCTTGTTGCCGCGTTGGCGCGGTGCCGCCCCGATCCAACGGGCGATACAAGCGGGCGATGCAGCAACAGGTATCACCATTATGCAAATGGATGTGGGATTGGACACGGGCGATATGCTGCTGCGCGAGATTACGCCTATAGCCGCAACGGATACCGCCGCCACGTTGCACGACAAACTCGCAGAACAAGGTGCGCACAGCATCGTCCAAGCCTTGCGCCAATTGCCGCAACTCACCGCCGAAAAGCAAGATGCGACACTCGCCACCTACGCCAGCAAGCTGTTAAAAAGTGAAGCGATGATAGACTGGAGCTTGGATGCGCACGTGATTGAACGCACCGTGCGCGCTTTCAATCCCTTCCCCACCTGCCAAACGCAGTACCAAGGCGCGATGCTCAAAGTCTGGCAAGCCAGTGTGGTGGCGGGTGTGACGGGGCAAACAGGTGAAATCATTGCTCTGGACAAACACGGCATCACCGTCGCCTGCGGGCAACTCGGATTGCGATTGGAAACTGTGCAGCGGGCGGGGGGGAAACCGCAAGCGGCAGGGCAGTTGGCGCAGGGGATGAAGGTGGGGGAGAGATTGGGGGAAGAGGCGTAGGTGAAAAAAGTACTCATAATCAACTCGCCTCTTTTTCGTGATCGTAATTCTCTTTACGATGAGGACTCGTTGCCGCCCATTGGACTCGGATACATAGCCACAGCTCTTCGGAAGGCTGGGGTAGAAGTCGAGCTGATTGATGCGGTTGCTGAGGGGCTCTCTATAGCAGAATTACTTGAAATTGCTACTGATCGAAACCCTGATTATTTAGCGGTTAATGTTTTCACGACGAATCTGAGTCTGGTGAAAGAGTTGGTCGAGTCATTAAATAAACACCACTGCGCATTTATTGTAGGCGGACTTTCGACGAGGACATTACAGGAGAAGATATTTTCGTGGAATACAGATAGTCATATTGATGTCGTATTTGGCGACGGCGAGAAAATAGTGCCTGATATTGTATTGGAGCGTTTAAAGGAGCTGCCTGTTCTTGATTCTGTGAATCGTCGTTTTTTCTCAATTACTAGTCAATCTAGCTACTATGTGACTGATATTTCGGATATACCCCTAGATCGCTCATTTTTCATAAATGAGCCAATACAACATCCTCTCGGATTAGTTGAAGCACACATTGTCACTAGTAGAGGTTGCATTTTTAACTGTGCTTTTTGTGCTGCTGCACGATCACAGAATGATGGGATACGTGTCAGAGAGCGAACGGGTTTGAGCGTTATTCAGGAGCTTCAAGAAATTACGCATCTCTTCCCAGAAGTGTCGTCCATTCGGATACTTGACGATCTATTCTTGAAAAATAAGGGTTCTATTACCAAAGCGATTGAGATCTTTTCTGGATTTTCTTTTTCATGGAGAGCAATGGCGCATGTAATGACACTTAAGGGAGTGGAATCATCCTTGTTATTAAGTCTTAAAAAAAGTGGATGTCACGAGTTGTTTATTGGAATTGAATCAGGCTCTGTTGACATCCTCAAGAAAATTCGTAAAACACACAATGTAGATACAATCAAGCACCGCATTGTGCAGCTATTTCGAGCTGGTATTGCTGTTAAGGGTTATTTTATCTATGGATTCCCTGGCGAAACAGAGCTTGATTTTCAAAAAACTTTTGAGCTGGCATCTTATCTAAAGGAGCAATCCGTCCTACATGGTGCAGGTTTCCGAACAAGTGTTTTTCAATTTCGCCCCTACCATGGTACCGAGCTTTATCACGAAATATGTAATGTCAACCTACCTAGCAAAATTGAGCCCCCCTTAGTTCCTGATAAACACCTTTCAAATCTTGTTGGACGCTCGCAGTTTAATTTTCATTCAGGCAATTATTCAGTAGTTGAATTACCGATAGTTCATGATTACATTTACCGAACTGCAAACTTAACTCCTCTGTGACGAATATAAACATATGTACTCGACAATACAATCCTGCCAAAACTGTTCCCTTTGTAAAAATCAACCCCCCCTTTTACAAAAATCTACGAAGGCTAATGCAATGTGGGTTGGGCTATCAGCTGTTCGTGTCTCAAACATTGACCATGAAGAACCTTTGGCAGCCAACACTAATAGTGGTAGATTGATACACGACATTGAGAAAGGATTAGACGACACCTTATTCTATCGAACCAACCTAGTGAAGTGTCTTCCTCTCAGTAATAGCAAAATTCGTTATCCAACCTCGCAAGAGGCGCAGGCTTGCTTCCATAATCTTTTACTTGAAATTAGCATTCTGAAACCTAAGTTTGTATTTTTGCTTGGTAAGCAAGTGTCTGATTTTGTCCATAAAAAAAATGGTATTAAACCCAGCAATCCTAAATTTTTCTTTGACTATCAACCGATACATTTTCTTGGTACACAAGTAATATCTATTCATCACCCGTCTTATATTCTCATATACAAGAGATCTCAAGTTGCGGGGTATGCCGAAGCAATCCAGCGTGTTATTGGCTAATTTGTTTGCTACTTAACATTAGGGCGTAACAGGACATACACTTGCGCCCTCATTTCATTCTTTATAAGGATTCTCAATGCAACAAATACAACTTACCGCTGCGCATTTGGTTCAGCAAGTGCTGGAAAATGGACGGAATTTGAATCAAATTCTGGAGGATACGTTGCGCAATAAGACGGCTTGGAAGTCGTCGGAGCGGGGGGCGTTGCAGGATTTGAGTTTTGGGACGTTGCGGTTTTATGGGCAATTGCGCGGGGTGTTGGGGCAATTGTTGGAAAAACCGCTGGAAGATCAACGCATCGTGTTTGTGTTATTGGTGGCGTTGTATCAGTTGCAATATAGCAAAGCGGGGCAGCACGCGGTGGTGGATCAGGCGGTGCAGGCGGTGCGTACCTTGAACCAGCGCATGAGCGGCTTGGCGAACGCGGTGTTGCGTAATTTTCTGCGCAATCAAGAGGCGTTGATGATCGGGGCAGAGCGCACGCCTGAAGGCAAGTTTAGCCACGCGGCGTGGTGGATAGATATGTTGACCGCGCAATATGGCAAGGAAGTCGCCGCCGCGATTTTGGCGGTGGGCAATCAACATCCACCGATGACCTTGCGGGTGAATGTACGTCAACACAGCGTCGATCAATACGCGGAATTGTTGGCGAATGAAGGGCAGTCTGGGGAATTTGTGGCACCTGACGCGCTGTTGTTGCACCAGCCTGTTTCGGTGGATCAATTGCCAGGATTTTTTGACGGCTGGGTGTCGGTGCAAGATGCAGGCGCACAATGTGCGGCGGGTTTGTTGGATGTTAAAAATGGCATGAGAGTGTTGGATGCCTGCGCGGCTCCTGGCGGTAAAACCGCACATTTGTTGGAGTTGTACGAGTTGGATTTGTGGGCAGTGGATAAAGATGCCAAACGTCTGCATCGAGTGGACGAAAATTTGCAACGTTTGCATTTGCAGGCGAAATTGGTGGTCGGCGATGCGGAACTACCGTCGCAATGGTGGAATGGCAAGCCGTTTGACCGCATTTTGGCGGATGTACCGTGTTCTGCATCGGGCGTGGTGCGCCGTCATCCTGACATCAAATGGCTACGCCGCCGCGAAGATATTGCCGCGTTTGCCAGACAACAACTGGATATTGTGCAAGCCTTATGGAGTACCTTGGCGGTCGGTGGGAAAATGTTGTACGTGACCTGCTCAGTATTTTCACAAGAAAACGAGGGTGTGATCGCGGCATTTTTAGCCAAACAAAAAGACGCGACGCGCTTGCCCATACGCTTACCCAATGGCAGCACGGGGCAATTAGTGCCTAGCGATTTACAAGATGGATTCTTCTATGCCTTGTTGCAAAAAAACAGCTAATTCTCGTTTCTGGGCGGGATGTCAACGTGGCCTGCATCGCCTTGCGCGATGTGGGTTGTGGCTGTTACTGCTGCTTTGGGGCAGTCTGACGTATGCGGATAGTATTTCTGTGAATAAGGCAGATGTGCGGGTGAGCGAGGATAGTTACCAGCTCGCTGCTGAGTTTAATATCCGTCTTAATTCGGTGGTTGAACAAGCCTTGTCACATGGCGTGGCGATTTATTTTGTGAGCGAATTTAGTGTGACTCGCTCTCGTTGGTATTGGTTGGATGAGGAAATCGTCAAAAGTGAGCACATTATTAAATTGTCTTACAACGTCTTAACTGGTCAATATCGTATTTCACATGGCGCGCTGTACCAGAACTTTCCCACCTTGGAAGACGCTTTGCGGGTGATGCAAAGACAAAGCTCCCCCGCCATTGCAATGGATTCGTTTAAAAAGTCAGGTAATTATCTCGCTGGAGCGAGACTCAGGCTGGATATTGATCAATTGCCGAAGTTGTTGCAGGTGAACGCGCTGACCAGTAAAGATTGGGAGTTGGATTCAAATTGGTATCGCTGGGTGATACGTCCTGACGACATTGCGGCTCGTCAACCTAGTGAGGGTGTGCGTTGAAATACGTTATCCTAATTAGTGCTGCAGCGGGTGCTGCATTGCTGTACTTTCTCTCTAGCAATAGTGCGAACACGGAGTTGTTTTCCAATAACTATTACAACGCGCTCTTTCTCACAGGCTTGTTGGTTGTTGGTTTATCCGTGTTGGTGCTCTATCAACTGTGGCAATTGCACACCAAGCTGAAGAACAAAGTATTCGGTTCGAAGCTAACCATGAGATTGGCGTTGTTTTTTATTGGGATTGCGGTTTTACCTGGTATTTTGGTTTATGCCGTTTCGGTTGAGTTTTTGAGCAAAAGCATTGAGTCTTGGTTTGATGTGCGGGTTGAGAAGGCCTTGGAAGGCGGACTTAATTTGGGCAAAAATGCCTTAGATAATAGTCTGCATGAGTTATCACAAAAGACCCAATTCGTTGGATTGCTTTTGGCGGAAAAATCCCCGCCCGAGTACCAATCTTCGCTACGTAGGCTGATTGATGAGGGGATGGCACAAGAAGCTGCTGTTTTTACGCTCTCAGGTAAGCCGATTGCTTTTGCCAGTGTCGCAGCTAATCATAAGCCCGTGCTCATTGACCCGTACATGATGGCGGAAGTCACGAAAAAATATCAATACATGGCGGTTGATACCGTGCCGAATAAAGGTTTGATTTTGCGTGTCTTAGTGTTGGTTAAAGCACATTACCCTGATACGCGTCAGTTTGTATTGCAATTTACCCAACCAGTCCCCCCCAAAGTGGAACGCGATGCCGAAACCGTGCAGGGTGTGTATCGGGATTACCAAGCCTTAGTACTATCCCGCGTGGGCTTGAAACGTTTGTATGGCATTACTTTGACCTTGTCGCTGCTGATTGTGTTATTGGCAGCTGTGTCAGCGGCTTTTTTCATCAGTGACAAATTAGGCTCGTCTTTGGAGGCGTTAGCAGAAGGGACGCGAGCCGTCGCCCAAGGGGATTTTAGCGGGGAATATCCCGTGCGTAGTCAAGATGAACTGGGTGCGTTAACGGGGTTGTTTAATCAGATGATACGCCAGTTAGCCGAAGCTAAAGCGACCAGTGAATTGCAACAGCAACAGGTGGAAAGTGCGAAAGGTTATTTGGAAAGTGTATTGACGCATTTGTCATCAGGGGTGATTGGGTTTGATACGGATTTGCGTTTACGCTCGGTCAATACCCGTGCGGGACAAATTTTGTCTGCCCCGCTGTCAGAGATGCAACGCCTAAGTTTGGCGGATATTGCCGCAAAATACCCGCTGTTGACCTCTTTTTGCAGCACGATACACGAAGCGTTTGCCGAGGTGGATAGTGGCGAATGGCGCAAGCAAATTGAGCGCGTGAGTAAAAATGGCACACAAGTTTTGTTGATGCGGGGAACGCGCTTGCCGCAAGGGGCAGAAGCGGGTTATGTGGTGTTATTTGATGACATTAGCCATTTGTTGCAAGCGGAACGCCAAGCCGCGTGGGGCGAAGTGGCGCGGCGTTTAGCACACGAAATCAAAAATCCGCTGACCCCGATTCAGCTCTCGGCGGAACGGTTACAGCACAAACTCAGTGCGCATTTAAATCCTGCCGATGCTCAATTGTTGCAGCGTGCTACCCAAACGATCGTCAGTCAGGTCGGCGCATTGAAGAATATGGTCAGCGATTTTGCCAATTATGCGCGAGGTCCTGTCGTGAAATTGACCCCGCTGGATTTGCATCAGTTGATACGAGAAGTATTGAATTTATATGAGGCGAATGAGATGCGGATGACTGCAACTTTGCATTCACCTCACGCCATCGTTCAAGGTGATGCCACGCGTTTGCGTCAGGTTATCCATAATTTGCTGCAAAATGCCCAAGATGCCCTGCAGGGGCAAGCGGATGCGCATATCACACTGAGCACGTCTTCGCAGGGAGGTAACATCAGTTTGCGGGTCGCCGATAATGGTAGCGGCTTTTCCGATCAAGTGCTTTCTCGCGCCTTTGAACCCTATATGACCACCAAGAGTAAAGGTACAGGGCTGGGACTAGCCATCGTGAAGAAAATTATTGAAGAACACAACGGGCAAATTAGTATTGAAAACAACATAAACGGTGGGGCAACGATTACGATCACCCTCCCCACTGTGATGGAGGTGGTATGAAGACAATTTTAGTGGTGGATGACGAAATGGGTATCCGTGAATTACTGGCGGAGATTTTGTTTGATGAAGGCTATCAAGTGGCCTTGGCTGAAAACGCAGAACAAGCGCGGATCTATCGTCAAACCCACCAACCTGACTTGGTGTTGTTGGATATCTGGATGCCCGATGTGGATGGCATTGCCTTGCTCAAAGAATGGCTGAGTGAGAACTTGCTGACCATGCCTGTGGTGATGATGTCGGGTCATGGCACGATAGAAACTGCCATGGAAGCCACTCGCATTGGCGCAGTTGATTTCTTGGAAAAACCAATTTCATTACAAAAATTGTTGTCCACTGTGTCGAGGGCGATGAGTGCTGGGATGCGCCCTATTTTGCATGCTGAGCCTAAACCTGTGGAGGTGATAGTTGCGCCTGATCTTCCCCGTATCAATGAACTTTCGGCATGGCTAGCGTTGCCCTTGCGTGAAGCACACGAACAATTCGATGCCTATTATTTTCAACATCACTTGGTGCAAGAGGATGAAAATATGACCCGTATAGCAGATAAGACGGGTATGGAACGCACGCATTTGTACCGAAAACTCAAACAGTTAGGAATTAAGATTCACAAAAAATCAGCCCAGTGATGAACAAAATAGGTTGGTAGTCGTTGAGGCTGTAGAAAAACCCAAATTTCCCCAGAAAATCGCCCCGCGATCTGCCATAATTTCACTACGCGATAAAACAAAGGTGGAGGCGGCATGGCACGGTTCAAACCGATACACAAAGGC
>JAQTYN010000102.1 GCA_028688275.1 Gallionella sp.
TTAACTAACAAAAAACTAACCTTGTCTAGCAAACTAAGCATACAAGGGGTATCGAACTGCCGTACCGAACCAGATAAGATTAACTAACAAAAAACTAACCTTGTCTAGCAAACTAAGCATACAAGGGAATAAGCAAATTATGTTCCATAACGACCTAGTTGGTTAATCTAAGCGGCTATTTGTTAAACAACTCATACCCCGCCACGACATCGAATAATTCCTCGTCGATGCTGCTTTGGCGGATTTGGTGGAAGGTTTGTTTGAGTTCTTCTAATAGTTCGTCGATGTTTTTTTCAGCGCGCTGCATGGCGGCGAGGCGGCTGGCGTTTTCACTGGACAGGGATTCGGCGCAGGCGCGGAATAGAGAAATAAACAGGTATTCACGCACGAGGGCGCGTAGGGTGGGTTCGCCGCAATGCAGCACTTCGGGCAGGTTTTTGCTGGGCCACGGCATGGCGGCGAGGCGGGTTTTCCATGTTTCGTCCAGCGGCAACAGGCGTTGCACCACGGGTTCATAGCCCGCGCCCGCATGGGGGCGATTATGGAAGACATATACTTCGGTCATTTTGCTGAGGTGTGGTTCGAGGTTGGTGAGGACAACACCGACCAGCGCGCTGATGCCGTTGATGGAATTTGGCACGTTAAAGCCTGCGGTCAGCGTCAAGCCAGCGTCTGCGAGGTAGCCTTCGACCCGTTCACCCACCGTCCACACCCATTTTTCGGCGGGCAGGGCGCGTAATTTTTCCAGCGCGAAGTTTGCCAATACATCGTTAAATTGCCCGACTAAACCTTGATCTGAGCCAAATACCACCGCGCCAATTGCGCCGCGCACAGGCGTGTCTTCGGCGTAAAACGGGTGTTGGCGAAAGCAGGCGGACAACCCCAACGCGACGGTGTGGTCGTAGTCCGCCAAGGCGCGCACGGCTTGCTCGTATTGGGTGATGCTGGCGGCGGCGAGGGCTTTCATGGTGCGCACCACCGATTGTAATTCTGCCGCGCCGTCGATTTTGCGGCGTAGGCTTTCGGCGGTGTCAGTCATGGCGTTATGTTGAACCAGAAAAAGAGGCGCAACTTTGCTGCTATCACAAACCGTTCGTCCTGAGCTTGTCGAAGGATGTGCGGTTTGTGATAGAGGCTGCTTTTAATCCGTTCACCCTTCGACAAGCTCAGGACGAACGGATTAAAAATGGGCGAGTACAGGATAAGCCCGACGTGTCGGGTTGAAACCCGACCTACGAAGCGAGGTGCGTTCATGGTGCTTTTTCCGCCAACGCCGCCCGCGCCATATCTAGCAATAGCTTGCGATCCGCATCGGTTAATGTGTCGGCAGTGGCGAAGCGTTGCACGAGGTCGGCTGGCAGGTCGCGGGCGGCGTGGCGGACGGCTTGTTCGGCAGCACGCATTTGATCCAGCGGCGTGTCGTCGAAAAGTTTTTCGGTCAGTGCCAACAATACGGCGATTTGTTCCGCCATCGACAGCGGGTCGAATTCGGGCTGCTTCAAACAGGCGCGGATGCGCAAACCGTGGTCGATAATCTGGCGGGTGCTTTCGTCCAAGCGCGTACCAAAACGGGCGAAGGTTTCCAATTCTTCAAACTGGGCATAAGCCAATTTCAATGTCCCCGCCACGGCACGATACGCCGCCCGTTGGGCTTTTCCTCCCACCCGCGACACTGATTTTCCGACATCCACGGCGGGTAAAATGCCGAGTTCAAACAGCTTGGGTGCTAAGTAAATTTGCCCGTCGGTAATGGAAATCAAATTGGTCGGGATGTACGCCGACATATTTTGCGCTTCGGTTTCGATAATCGGCAGCGCGGTGAGCGAACCGCCGCCGAGGTCATCGCGCAGATGCGTCGCCCGTTCCAACAGCCGCGAATGGATGTAAAAAATATCCCCAGGATAGGCTTCGCGCCCAGGGGGGCGGCGCAATAGCAACGACAATTCGCGGTAAGCGCGGGCGTGATGGGTGAGGTCGTCATACACGATTAACACGTCGCGCCCTTGTTCCATCAAGTATTCGGCGATGCTGGTGGCGGCATACGGCGCAATGTACGCCAAGCCAGGAGGATCGTTGCCTTCGGTGACCACCACGATGGTGTAAGCCATCGCGCCTTGTTCGCGCAAATCGGCGACGACTTTTGCCACAGCGGAGGCGCGTTGCCCGATGGCGCAATAAATGCACAGCACGTTTTGGTCGCGCTGGTTCAAAATCGTGTCAATGGCAATCGCGGTTTTGCCTGTTTGGCGGTCACCCAAAATCAGCTCGCGTTGCCCGCGCCCAATGGGAATCAGCGCGTCGATGACTTTGATGCCTGTTTGCAGCGGCACCGTCACAGGGGCTCTATCCATAATCGACTGCGCGCTGCGTTCTATCGGCAAACGTTGGTCAAATAACAATGCGCCTTGGTCGTCCAAGGGCTGACCCAACGGGGTAATCACCCGCCCAATCAACCCCGTCCCGACGGGCACATCCATCACCCGTCCCGTGCGCAACACTTCATCGCCCGTATTCAACTGCCAGCTTTCCCCCAACAACACCACGCCGATTTCATCTTCATCCACGTTAAACGCGATGCCGAATAAGTCATTGGGAAATTGCAGCAACTCTTCAAAACCCACATTGGGCAAGCCGCTGACTTTGGCAATGCCTGTCGAAACGCTCGTCACAATGCCGATTTCACGCGGGGTGAGCTGAGGCGTGTAAGCGGCAGTGGCATGGGCGAGGGCGTTGAGCGATGCGTCAATAACAGTACGTAAGTCGGGTTGAGTACTCCCCTCGCCCGCTTGTGGGAGAGGGGCTGGGGGAGAGGGTGCATGAGGCGTTTTAGAGTTCATTTCAATTCACCCGCCACCGACTTTTTTATGTCGTTCAAATAACTCGCCACGCTCCACGCTAATTTATAGCCATCGACGGTGAGTTCTATGCCGCTGATGCAATTGGGATCGGTGATAAAGGCGGGGCGTGCGAATAAATTCGCACCCACAGCCAGTTTTTCCAGCGCGGCGATAATGTCAGTTTGTTGTGCGGGGGGCAGGGCAAACGCGCTGCGCACGATGGGTTTACCTGTTTGCAATTGCGCCCGTTCGCTGTCGGTCAATTCGCTTAAACGGCGGATAAACACCGCGATGATTTGCTGCTCCAGCGGCGCATCCGCCAAGTCAGATAAGGTTTGACGCGTTAATTCAAATACTTGTTGTTGGGTGCGCTGCAAAATCGCTTGTTGCAAGACACGCTGTTCGTTTTGCAAAGATTGCTGAAATTTATCGCGCAGTGCATCGGCTTCGGTGCGGGCGGCAGTGAGTAACGTTTGGCGTTCAGCTTGCGCGGTGGTGTTTGCTTCGGCGAATAACGCGGCGCGTTGTTGGTCAAATTCAGCATTTTTACGTTGAAATTCAGCTTGTTGCTGTTGTGCTGCGGTGGCGGTTTGTTGCGCCTCGGCAATTTGCGTGGCGATGCGTTTTTCCCGCGCATCTATCGCTTGCAAAATCGGTTGGTACAAAAAGCGTTTGAGCAACCACACCAAAATCAAAAAATTGGCGATTTGGGCGACCACGGTGAACCAGTCGATGAGCATGATTATTTCGCCGCTGTTGCCGCGATAACGTGATTCCAAAACGGATTGGCGAAAATCAAAATCATCGACACCACAAAGCAATAAATCGCCGTGGATTCAATCATCGCCAGCCCGACGAACAAAGTGCGCGTGATCGTTTCCGATGCGTCAGGTTGTTGCGCCAAGGAAGTCAGCGCGGTGGCAACGGCTTTGCCTTCGCCCAATGCGGGACCGATCACGCCGATGCTAATGGTGAGTCCTGCCGTGACAATCGAGGCGAGGGCGATTAAAGTAGAGCTGTCCATATTGATTCCTTTTCTATTTATTGACTGCGGCACTCTTAAAACCGTTCGTCCTGAGCTTGTCGAAGGATAAATGACTAAGGGCTCAAGACACTCAACCCGCCCTTCGACTGGCTCAGGGCGAGCGGATTAAAAATTAATCGACAACATCCTCGTGATGCGTATGCACCGCTGCGGCAATATACACCGTGGCGAGGATGGTAAAAATATACGCCTGTACCATGCCCGTCAGCAAGCCCAACGCGCTCATCACCAAGGGGAAAATAAATGGCGTAATGGTCAGCAAAATCGCAATAATCATCGAGCCGCTCATCATATTGCCAAACAGCCGCACCGCCAGTGCCAAGGTGCGCGACACTTCGCCGATAATGTTAAACGGCAGCATCAACGCCGTCGGTTCAAGATAGGTTTTGAGATAGTTGCTCAGACCTTGATCGGCAATGCCAAACAGCGGAATGGCGATAAACACACACAGCGACAACGCCACGGTGGTGGAAAGCGAACCCGTGGGCGGCTCGTAATACGGAAACACGGTAAACAAATTCGCCGTGGCGATAAACAAAAACAACGTGCCCAAAAAGCCCAAATACACCCGTGGCTGCGGCAAACCCACTTCCGCAATTTGCTTGGCGATGCCTGTGACGATGATTTCCAACAGATTTTGCCAGCGCGAACGCTGTTCATGATGCGATAAATTGCGCGTGACCAGCATCGCGCCTATGGTCAAAAATGCCATCAAGCCCCAAGTAAACAACAAAGTCGCATTAAGCTTAAAAAAGCCATATTGCCAAAAAATAATATCGTCAGGACTGAGGCGCATGGTGGATTCTCCTAGTTTTAAAGCCCTCTCCCCCAGCCCCTTGTATGCTTAGTTTGCTAGACAAGGTTAGTTTTTTGTTAGTTAATCTTATCTGGTTCGGTACGGCAGTTCGATACCCCTCTGGGACATCAAGCCCGTGGGAGAGCAAGG
>JAQTYN010000103.1 GCA_028688275.1 Gallionella sp.
GCAAACCGCCAAAAGTTGTTATCGTTGCTTGTATGAGAAAGTTGTTAACCATCATGAACTCAATGTTGAAAAATAATACTCCGTGGAATGCAAAATTTGCTTGATTCGGAACACGGTTGCTCCCCCTTGCAGGGGGAGGGTTAGGGTGGGGGTAGAAATTTCAAAATGGCGCAATGCTTCAACCCCCATCCCCGAGCCCCCTCGCTGCGCTCTCCCCCACTGCTAGGGGGAAGGAGTTTGCCGCGTGAGGGCGCGGGGCTTGGGGGCGCAGCCCCCAACCGTCAAACCAGCGCGTCACCCCGTGCCACGACACGGGGTCCAGTCAAAACCAAAAAGCCCGCGCAGCGGACAAAACGCCCGTCATACCAGCGTAGGCTGGTATCCAGTCAAAACACAAATCCGCGTAGCGGACAAAATCTGTCGTTGTCTCGCTGCGCGAGGATTGTTGCTGGGACTGGATTCCGACCCCGTGTCGTGGCACGGGGTGACGAGTCGGAATGACGCACCCTCTCCCCCAGCCCCTCTCCCGTAAACGGGCGAGGGGGAGTGGTACGGCGCAATGTGCATCAATTATGGATGCCCCCCGCCTCTACGCCCCTCAACCGTCGCAAGGTCATCTCTGCCCGTTGTTCGATAAATTGCACGATGGCTTCCACTACGGGTGAGGCGACAAAACGCGGATCGGTTTGGAGTTGGCGGGCGGCGGCGGGAAGCGCGCTGGCGAGGGTTTGCACGCGTTTGCGGGTTTGGGCTTTGGACAGCCCTGCATCGCTGGCGAATTGGTCCCAATGACGGGGAAATACGTCGTCATAGCGGTATTTGCTGCCGAGTTTCATCGCCATTTTGGGTGATAAGTTAGGGTAAATCGCGGTGCAAAGGGTGTCGTACAACGGGGCGATGCTGGCGGTTTTACCTTGATACAACAGGGAAAAATTCTTGGCATGCGCGTCGTGGTTGCCAATCAGGGCGTTGAAAATCACGTTGTCCAACAGCCGCAAAACGTGTGTCACACTGGGGCGAGTGGCGAGGCGTAGCAGGTCAAAACATTGCGCAAGATTCGGCCCACCTTCGTTTTGGTATTTCATTTCGGGTACGTAGCCCAATGCCTGACAAAAATCTTCTTGGTGCAAGCGTTGCACCGTGTCGCCCGTGTGCAGGCGGTCGTAGCGTGCCACCAGCAAAAAATGCTGATCTCGCAACGGGTAGATCTGAGCGCGGGCAACATGCAGCTTGAGCTGGGCGGCAAGGGCGAGGCAAAAACCTTCGTTCACCACGCTGTCTGCCACGCCCGCGATGGCGGGTTTCAGAATGTGCGTGCTGGGCGTGCCCGCACGCGGCAAGCCGATGCGTTCACCTTGCACCACCACGGGCAGTTTGTCTTGTGCGCCCGCTAATGACAAGCGCAAGCCGTCTTTGCCCGCCAACATGGGGCGACGCGGCAATTCGTCCAACAGCGCGAGCAATTGCGCCTCATCCAGCCAATCCACGGCGTTAGTCGCCACGGGCAAAGTTGCGCCAACGGGCAATAAACTCACCGCCCCCGCACATTCCCCGCCGAGCTGATCCAACAGGGCAAAATCATTCTGACGAGACAAGTGAAATTGCTGGGCAATCAAATCGCGCAACCGTCCTTCGGGCAATAATCCTGCGAAAAATGGACGCGTTGCCGCATCGTCAAATGCTTCTATACGCAACGGCAACGTGACGGACAGCGGCACGGCATCCGCTTGTTGCAACCAGTCGGCGGAGTAGCGAAACGCCAGCTGCCCCGCTTGCCACGTCAATGTGCCGACGCATTCCGCAAACAACCATACCGCCAATTCATGCTGCATGGTCATCTCCTTCGGTTGGCAAGCCTGTCAATTGCAACTCTCCGCCCAAGGCGGCGATGACGCGTAAGGTGTGTTGCAAGCGCACGGTGGGTTTGCCTGCTTCTAACTCCACCACAAAGCGCGCGCCCACGCCCGCCGCCAAGGCTAATTGCGCTTGGGTCAGTCCGAGTTGCTTGCGTGCGCCGCGCACGGCTGCGCCAAGTTGTTGGGGGGTTTGGATATTGAGCATGGTGATCGACCTAAGGATATGCTGATTTATTCGGTTTTGTCGTTTTTGCTGAAGCAAAAATACTTCTGTATCAACGGACTGGATTCCGACCTTCGTCGGAATGACGAATAAATCAGTGTCTCCCTAAATTTCCCGTTCGGGAAATTATGACTATAAATGCCGCAAGGTGCAAGGCAAATTTCCCGAACGGGAATAATTCAACCAACGGCGCAAAAAGAAGCCATTATCTTCCTGTTCGGGAATCATACTTCGCTTGTGGGAGCGACCTTTAGGTCGCGAAAGGTTTTGTAATGCGCTATCGCGACCTAAAGGTCGCTCCTACGATGCGTGCTGTCACTGGATTTCAGGCTAACTCCCCTGACCAATACTAGCCCTAACAATGCCATAGCGGCACTACAGGTGTACAACACGCTCGCACCATAATGTTGCCAAATTGGGCCGCTGGCGAGTCCGCCTATCATGCCACCCGCGCCGTAAGTTAAACTGCCGAACAGGGCTTGTCCGCGTGATTGATGTTTGCCTTTAAAAAATTCGTGGATCAGCCCGACCGAGGCGGCGTGGTATGCGCCGAAGGTAGCAGCATGGAGAATTTGTGCGAATAACAGCAACACCAGATAATCTACCGTCCAACCTATCAGCAAAAAGCGCAGCACGGCGCAACTAAAGCTGACAGTCAAAATGCGGGTGTAGCCGAAGCGACGGGTGAGGTAGGGCATGACAAAAAACACGGCGATTTCGCAAATCACGCCCAACGCCCACAAGCCGCCCACCGCGCCTTTGCTGTAATCATGATCGACCAGATAAATTGAGTAAAAAGTGTAATACGGTCCATGTGCTACGGACATTAAAAAGCACGCGCCAAATAACGCCAGCACGCGGGGTTGGGTCATGATTTGACTAATGGAGTGCTGGTCGGTGTGGTGCGCTTGCGCTTGGGTGGGCGGAATCTGCCATGCAAACAGCCAGATACCCAATTCGCACACCAGCCCCGCCCATAAAATCCACGCAATGGCGATGTAGTCAAAAGCGTAGCCCAAGCCGACCACGGACAGAATAAAACCCAATGAACCCCATGAGCGCAAGCGTCCGTAGTGCTCACTTTTTTTGCCCAAATAAGTCAGCGTGGTGGCTTCTACCAACGGCATAGACGCGCTCCAGAAAAAGCTCATCAGGCTCAACACCAGCATCATGCCCCAAAATTTTGTGGTGACGAACACACCCAAATAGCACACCAAACTGAGCGTGGCGGCGAGTTTAATCACGGTGAGACGTTTGCCCGTATGATCCGCCAGCCAGCCCCATAAATTGGGCGCGATCATGCGCATCACAGGTTGTACCGACATCAGGATGGAAATATCAATCGCGTTGAATGACAGCGATTTGAGATACAAGCTCCAATACGGCGCGAACATGCCGATGAAAGCGTAATAAAAAAAATAAAATCCCGCGATGCGCCAGTAGTAATTTTTTTGCGACGACATGATGAAAATACCGAAAAAACGGTGCGCATTATCGCATTAGGCGGGGGTGATTGGCGGGTAAAGCACAAGGCACGTGCTTAGTTGTTGAGGTTAGGTGTAGGCGCACCTCTTAATGCGCGCCCACAAGCCATTTGAGGGGCTTATCGCTTGGCTGCGACAAACAGTTTGACTAAATCCAGTTGGATCAAATCAGATAGATTACGGAATTCACCTTTTAGCAAAGCCATTGCTTTGGCTGTTTGACCATTGCGGTGTTCAACCAACACCTGACCTGCACTCAAATGGAAGTTGGCATGGGTTTTGCGCAACTCTTCATATTCTGGCAAATGACCAAATTGTTGTTTTCCCGCGCCATACAACCACTGTCCAAGCGAACAAACACTGTCTTGAGCAACAACTGAAACCTCCAGTTGTTCCATGCTGACACCCAGTAAGGTGTTTTCCAAACGAGTCTTCCAACCAGCATGTGCATCAATCACTTGTTTCAGATTCAATCCAGAAAGCGAGTTTTCTTCTTCACTTACCACCAACTCATTCTCTTGATCGCCTGTTAAACGCTCTTTGAGCCAACTCATCAATCCCATTGCTTCTCCATTTTGCGGTATACCATTATAAAAATAACTACTCAATCCCGAATGCAAAAATACCGTAACAATCACAATAACGCTACCCCGTTATTTGTTGCCGTACCCATTGCCCCAGATACCATTATGACTGAAAAAGCAATAAGTTAGCATAAACAAGGAGATGCAAGCACTTTTTCAAACGCCAAATAAGCAATTCGTTATTTTATTATATAAATACAATCGGTTATAAGCTGTTAGTTGTTAGTTTTTGGTTGATCGTTTTTGGACGGATAAGCGCAGCGCATCCCCCTTTTTTGCAATATATCCATCTAGGGATACTCATGCTTTCAGCCTACCAACTACCCACTCACGACTCATAACTCAACACCTTACCTTGCACATTTAGGGCTGTGCTGATTTATTCGGTTTTGTAGTTTTTGCTGAAGCAAAAACAATTTTGTATCAATGGACTGGATTCCGACCTTCGTCGGAATGACGAATAGATCAGTGCCTCCTTAGGGAAACGCTGATTTATTCATCCGCCTTAAGACTTGGTAAAATGAGAGTTCGACAAATAGGAGGAAGCGATGCAAACGAGTTTTTCAGAACTGGAGTATGCGGCCAAGAAACGGCAAACACGGC
>JAQTYN010000104.1 GCA_028688275.1 Gallionella sp.
AGCACACCGCCTGGGGAGTACGGCCGCAAGGTTGAAACTCAAAGGAATTGACGGGGGCCCGCACAAGCGGTGGAGCATGTGGTTTAATTCGAAGCAACGCGCAGAACCTTACCAGGACTTGACATGGAGAGCACGGGCTCAGAGATGGGTCTTCCCGCAAGGGGCTCTTGCACAGGTGCTGCATGGCTGTCGTCAGCTCGTGTCGTGAGATGTTGGGTTAAGTCCCGCAACGAGCGCAACCCTCGCCTTTAGTTGCCAGCACGTTTGGGTGGGCACTCTAGAGGAACTGCCGGTGACAAGCCGGAGGAAGGTGGGGATGACGTCAAGTCCTCATGGCCCTTATGTCCTGGGCTACACACGTGCTACAATGGCGGTGACAGTGGGAAGCCAGGCAGCGATGCTGAGCTGATCCTGAAAAGCCGTCTCAGTTCGGATTGCACTCTGCAACTCGGGTGCATGAAGGTGGAATCGCTAGTAATCGCGGATCAGCATGCCGCGGTGAATACGTTCCCGGGCCTTGTACACACCGCCCGTCACACCATGGGATTTGGTTTGACCTTAAGTTGGTGCGCTAACTCGCAAGAGAGGCAGCCAACCACGGTCGGGTTAGAGACTGGGGTGAAGTCGTAACAAGGTAGCCGTAGGGGAACCTGCGGCTGGATCACCTCCTTTCAAGGAACGGCTTTGAGTGTCGGTTGCTTCGGCAAGCGACTTGAGGCTGAGCCGCAAAAAGTCCTCTGGCGGATGTCAGGGGCGTTCTTGGTCGATGTTGGATCGTCGGCTGAGGGTTTAATCCCGCATAGGTCAGGCTGGGTCGCTGCCCGCCACCAACGTATCCCTTCCGCATTAGTTGTGATCGATCTTTGATTGTTCCGTGTGAGCGGGATGATTGGATCGGTTGCAATCGACCACTACCGGGCTAGTAGCTCAGTTGGTTAGAGCACACGCTTGATAAGCGTGGGGTCGGAGGTTCAAGTCCTCCCTGGCCCATACCCTGATGAAGTTTGTTGAGGGTTTCTGGGGGTGTAGCTCAGCTGGGAGAGCACCTGCTTTGCAAGCAGGGGGTCATCGGTTCGATCCCGTTCACCTCCATTTTCTGATTTTATTCGCAAGTCGAATAAAATCAGAAAATCCGCCGGAGGCACGGTGAAACGGGCATGACCGTATGAACGGTCGGGCGGCAAGGGCTTTCGAGCGATGGCCAGGGTGGAGTGGTTTAAAATCTAATGCGGGAGCCAAGAGATACGATGGTTGTGAGATCGTCGTTGTGTTGTTCTCTCGGTGTGCGAAAGCGCGCCGGGTGATTGTTCTTTGATAGGTGAATAGGATTGGTGCGTTTCTGGGCGCGTGTATTTTTGCCCTCGGTGCGGCCGGTGATTGTGATGGGTTGAAAGATCCGTTGGAATGGTCGTGTTGTGGGGGCGAAAATCCGTTCGGATCATCTTGGGTGTCTGACCCGGATTGCGGTGAAAGCCGTAGCCGAAAGATGGTTTTGGGCGAGTGTTCAGGACGTGTGTTGATTGCCGTGTATTGGATATTAGTGATGATGTCTGTGCATGGTGGGCCGTCAAATTTGTTTTGTATGTGAATACAAAACGAACGCGATGGTGAGTTGAGATTGTAAGTGAATGAAGGGCATTCAGTGGATGCCTTGGCACCAGGAGGCGATGAAGGACGTGGCACGCTGCGAAAAGCCACGGGGAGCCGCGAGCAGGCGTTGATCCGTGGACATCCGAATGGGGAAACCCACCCAGCGATGGGTATCTGCAACTGAATACATAGGTTGTGGAGGCGAACCCGGGGAACTGAAACATCTCAGTACCTGGAGGAAAAGACATCAAATGAGATTCCGTTAGTAGTGGCGAGCGAACGCGGAACAGGCCAGTGGCTTATGGTTGAGCAGCAGAACGGATTGGAAACTCCGGCCATAGCGGGTGATAGCCCCGTATGCGAAGCGAGATTGTAAGTCCTTGAGTAGGGCGGGACACGTGAAATCCTGTCTGAATATAGGGGGACCACCCTCTAAGCCTAAATACTCCCTGGTGACCGATAGCGCACAAGTACCGTGAGGGAAAGGTGAAAAGCACCCCGACGAGGGGAGTGAAACAGACCTGAAACCGGATGCCTACAAGCAGTCGGAGCCGCATCTGCGGTGACGGCGTACCTTTTGTATAATGGGTCAGCGAGTTTCTGTTTGCAGCGAGCTTAAGCCGATAGGCGTAGGCGTAGCGAAAGCGAGTCTGAATAGGGCGCTGAGTTGCAGGTAGAAGACCCGAAACCGAGTGATCTAGCCATGGCCAGGCTGAAGGTGCGGTAACACGCACTGGAGGGCCGAACCCACGCCTGTTGAAAAAGTCGGGGATGAGCTGTGGCTAGGGGTGAAAGGCCAATCAAACTCGGAGATAGCTGGTTCTCCGCGAAATCTATTGAGGTAGATCGTCGTGTGTATGCCTTCGGGGGTAGAGCACTGGATGGGCTAGGGGGACCCAAAGTCTTACCAAACCTAACCAAACTCCGAATACCGAAGTGTCTTGCGCGGCAGACAGACGGTGGGTGCTAAGGTCCATCGTCGAGAGGGAAACAGCCCAGACCACCAGCTAAGGTCCCCAAATTGTGGCTAAGTGGTGAAGGATGTGGGAATTCCATAACAACCAGGAGGTTGGCTTAGAAGCAGCCATCCTTTAAAGAAAGCGTAATAGCTCACTGGTCTAATAGAAATCCTGCGCCGAAGATGTAACGGGGCTAAAGCCACATACCGAAGCTGTGGGTGCGTGATCTCGTCAGGGGTCATGCGCGGTAGCGGAGCGTTCCGTAGGCCTGTGAAGGGAGATGGGGTGACCCCTCCTGGAGGTATCGGAAGTGCGAATGCTGACATGAGTAGCGACAAACAGAGTGAGAAACTCTGTCGCCGAAAGTCCAAGGGTTCCTGCGCAAGGTTAATCCGCGCAGGGTGAGCCGGCCCCTAAGGCGAGGGCGAAAGCCGTAGTCGATGGGAAGGGGGTGAATATTCCTCCGCCTGCTGGAAGTGACGAATGCAAAATGTTGTTCGGTCTTATTGGATTGACCGGGCTTTTTGAGCATTCCAGGAAATAGCTCCAGCGTATAGACCGTACCCTAAACCGACACAGGTGGACTGGTAGAGTATACCAAGGCGCTTGAGAGAACGATGTTGAAGGAACTAGGCAAATTACTCGCGTAACTTCGGGATAAGCGAGACCCGTATGTGGGCAACCATGTGCGGGTGGCACAAAAGAGGGGGTAGCGACTGTTTAGTAAAAACACAGGGCTCTGCGAAGTCGAGAGACGACGTATAGGGTCTGACGCCTGCCCGGTGCCGGAAGGTTAAGAGGAGGTGTGCAAGCACTGAATTGAAGCCCCGGTAAACGGCGGCCGTAACTATAACGGTCCTAAGGTAGCGAAATTCCTTGTCGGGTAAGTTCCGACCTGCACGAATGGCGTAACGACTTCCCCACTGTCTCCAGCATCGGCTCAGCGAAATTGAATTCCCCGTGAAGATGCGGGGTACCCGCGGTCAGACGGAAAGACCCTATGAACCTTTACTGCAACTTTGCAGTGGCATCAGAAGAGTGCTGTGTAGGATAGGCGGGAGGCATTGAAGCATGGGCGCTAGCTTGTGTGGAGCCACCCTTGAAATACCGCCCTGCGCGCTTTTGATGTCTAACCGCGGCCGGTTATCCCGGTCCGGGACCCTGCATGGTGGGCAGTTTGACTGGGGCGGTCGCCTCCTAAAGAGTAACGGAGGCGCGCGATGGTGGGCTCAAGCCGGTCGGACATCGGCTGCTGAGTGCAATGGCATAAGCCCGCCTGACTGCGAGAACGACAGTTCGAGCAGAGACGAAAGTCGGCCATAGTGATCCGGTGGTTCCACGTGGAAGGGCCATCGCTCAACGGATAAAAGGTACTCTAGGGATAACAGGCTGATCTCCCCCAAGAGTCCACATCGACGGGGAGGTTTGGCACCTCGATGTCGGCTCATCACATCCTGGGGCTGGAGCAGGTCCCAAGGGTTCGGCTGTTCGCCGATTAAAGTGGTACGTGAGCTGGGTTTAGAACGTCGTGAGACAGTTCGGTCCCTATCTGCCGTGGGTGTTGGAGACTTGAGAGGATTTGTCCCTAGTACGAGAGGACCGGGATGAACATACCTCTGGTGCATCGGTTGTCACGCCAGTGGCACAGCCGAGTAGCTAAGTATGGACGGGATAACCGCTGAAAGCATCTAAGCGGGAAACCCACCTCGAAAATAGGTCTCCCCGAGGGTCGTGATAGACCATCACGTCGATAGGCCGGGTGTGTAAGAGTGGTAACACTCTCAGCTAACCGGTACTAATCACCCGATAGAACTTTCAATCATCTACAACCCACCCCCACCATGCATAGACATCAACATCCGATCTCTACGCACAGGCAATCAACCAACAAAAACACGCACCAATCCAACCCACCAACCCATCAAACACATCTCGATAGGCTGGACGACCTGGTGGCCATTGCGGGGAGCCCGCACCCGATCCCATCCCGAACTCGGCCGTGAAAACCCCCAGCGCCCATGGTACTGTGCCTCAAGGCACGGGAGAGTAGGTCGCCGCCAGGTCCTCCAACCTATCGATACCACACATCACACACCCGCGGGGTGGAGCAGCCCGGTAGCTCGTCAGGCTCATAACCTGAAGGTCATAGGTTCAAATCCTATCCCCGCAACCA
>JAQTYN010000051.1 GCA_028688275.1 Gallionella sp.
GATGAATTGATGAAATTTATGGCTCTCAAAAATAGCGTCCACCTCAATTCTTCCTGATTATTAAGCGGTGAAAATGGACTTCGGAAAATTAAACTTTAGGAGAAATTTGAATTGAGAATTGCTGATTTAAAAGGAGTATTTTTATGAACACGTCATCTGTGCCAGAAAAAAAGACATAGCCACAATAATTGTCTGACCAAGTCGCCGCTTACCTCCACTTTCAATAAGTACCTGATTGCAAATTATCGTAGATAAAACGTTATATTCATGCGGATAACTAACGACTAACGGCTAGAGACTAACAGCCCAATACCCAATTATTTGCACGGCCACACCTTGCACACTTCCTCGCACTGAGCCACTTGACGCACTCGTTTGTACGATACCGCACATAAGTCATTGACCTAAATCTGTAGCCTGACGGCTGTTTCAGGTGATTTGCTTCGTCGCGACTTTTCACTCGGACTGGGTACGTTCAAAAATCGCGGCCTGAAGAAAGCACTCACACGATGCCGACCCTTTTGTTACATTGGCAAAACTGGATTAATCAAAAAAAAACGCTGCGTCCTGTCGCGGATGAATCTCCTTTGCGGGCAGAGCTGCTCAGCGTCGAACAATTGGCGCGTCATGCCAAAATACTGGCGGGCTATCATCAAGTCATCACCCAACGCGGCGCGAACGATCTATTGGACAGACTGGGGCAGAACGAAAAAATACTGCGGGCGTTTAATGGCGCGACCTTGCTTAGAGATACCAGCTTGCGTGTCACTCCCGCCGCCGAATGGTTGTTGGATAATTTTTATTTAATTGAGGAACAAATTCAAATCGCGCGGCGGCATTTGCCGCGTGGTTATAGCTGGGGCTTGCCGCGTCTATTGAATTCGCCTTCTGCGGGATTGCCGCGCGTGTATGACATCGTGTATGAGTTGATCTCGCATGTGGATGCGCAGATTGATACCCAGCCACTGAGCGCGTTTATCGCCGCCTATCAAACGGAAACGCCCTTACAGCTGGGTGAGTTGTGGGCGATTCCCATTATGTTGCGTTTGGGCTTGATTGAGAATCTCCAACGCGTCGCCAGTCGCTTGACGCTGGCTCAAACGGATCGTGATCTTGCCGAGGCGTGGGTCAATCGTTTGCAGGCGATGGCGGATAAAAACCCGTCTCATCTGGTGATTGTGGTGGCGGACATGGCGAAGGCGGATCTGCCTTTGTCTAGCTCCTTTGTGGCGGAATTCAGCCAACGCTTGTCGCGGCAAAGTCCCGTGTTGCATTTGGCGCGCAGTTGGCTGGAGCAGCAACTGATTGAACAAGGGCTGACCATTGAACATTTGGTTCAGCAAGAAACACAAAGTCAGGCGGCGAATCGGGTTTCCGTCAGCCATAGCATTGCCAGTTTGCGTTTGTTAAGCGCGATGGATTGGAAGGTGTTTGTCGAGCAGCTGAGTCTGGTCGAGAAAATTTTGCAATCGGATCCCGCCCATGTCTATCCCCAAATGGACTTTTCAACACGCGATCGCTATCGCCATGCGGTCGAAGCCTACGCGCTGCACAGCCTCCATTCAGAAGCCGAGGTGGCGGAACTCGCCATACAACTTGCCGCAGCCGCCGCGCTCAATACGGGAAGTGGTGACCGAACGACGCACGTCGGTTTCTATTTGGTAGATCAAGGTCGCGCCGCGCTCGGCCAAGTAACCCAAGTGAACTGGCCGTGGTGTACGTTGATTGAACGCAGCATACGCCATTTTCCGCTGAGTTTTTATGCGGGCGGCATTGTGGGGCTGACTTTGCTTGCCACGCTGGCATTTGTAGTGCAAGTCAAACTGTTTGATATGCAGCTTTGGCAACAGGGCTTATTGATACTGGTCACCCTGCTTTGCACCAGCCAATTTGCCGTGGTGCTGATGAACTGGCTTGCCATGCGCCTCGTCAAACCGAGCTTACTGCCCCGATTGGATTATGCCACTGGCATCGTCGAAGCCTGCCGCACCATGGTGGTTGTGCCGACCATGCTCACGCGCTTAGCAGGCGTGGATAGCCTGCTCGAAACATTGGAAATCCATCATCTCGCCAATCGAGACCCCCACTTGCACTTTGCCTTGCTGACCGATTTTTGCGATGCAACGGCGGAGAGTTTGCCTGAAGATCACGCGTTGCTCGCGCGCGCCCAGCAGGGGATTGAGCGACTGAACCAAAAATATGCGACCAGCAATCAGAACACGTTTTTTCTGTTTCATCGCCCGCGCCATTGGAATGCCGCCGAAGGCGTATGGATGGGCTACGAACGCAAACGCGGCAAGCTGATGGCGTTCAATGCGCTGTTGCGGGGTGGGGCGAGTGAGTCCTTTTCCGCTCTCGTGGGCGAGACGCGTATTTTGTCGTCTATCAAATATGTCATCACCCTAGACACCGACACCCAGTTGCCCCGTGATGCCGCCAAACAGTTAGTCGGCACGATGGCACATCCGCTGAATCATCCTGTATTTGACACCAAACATGGCATTGTCACGACTGGCTATAGCATTTTGCAACCGCGCGTGGGCGTGAGTTTGCCCAGTGCCCGCCGCTCTTGGTTTGTCCGCCTATTCGCGAGTGAAGCAGGGATAGATCCGTACACCCGCGAAGTGTCGGATGTGTATCAGGATGTGTTTCAGGAAGGCTCGTATATCGGCAAAGGCATTTACGATGTCGATGCTTTCGAGCGCGCCATGCACGGACGCTGCCCCGACAACACCGTACTTAGTCACGATCTGCTAGAAGCGTGTCATGCCCGTTCTGCCCTTGTGAGCGATGTCGAACTGTTCGAGGAATATCCTTCGCGTTATCACGTGGACATAGATCGCCGCCATCGCTGGATACGGGGCGATTGGCAACTCACGCAATGGTTGCTGCCGCGCGTACCAGGGTCAGAAGCCAACCGCATCGCCAATCCGCTTTCTATCCTGTCACAATGGAAAATTCTCGACAATCTGCGGCGCAGTCTGGTGCCGCTTGCACTGGTGTTGCTATTGCCAGGGGCTTGGTTGCTGTTGCCTGAACTCGACGGTTTGGGGCCGCTGCTGGTGGTCGCCATTATTGCCTTCCCAGGGGTGTTGACCCTGAGCGACGTGTTTCGTAAATCCAAAGACTTACCGTGGTCAGTGCATTTGCGCGGGGTACTGGATTCGGCGGCACGCCACCTCGGCCAGATGGTGTTGACCTTGGTTTTTCTCCCCTATGATGCCTATATCAGCCTAGATGCCATTGCCAAAACGCTACTGCGTTTACTGGTCACGCATAAACGCATGTTGGAATGGAAAACCTCAAGCGATGTCGCGCTGAGTTCGCGTACCAATCTTGCCAGTTGTTTTGCCAGAATGTGGATCGCACCCGTGATTGCACTGGGATCCGCCGTCTTTCTTGCCCTGACACAGCCCGCACATTTGCTATGGGCATCGCCCATTTTTGTGCTGTGGTGTGCTTCACCTTGGATCGCTTGGTGGATCAGTCAACCGATACAGGATGCCCCCACGAATCTAACTGTAGAACAAACGCGCTTTCTGCGTACCACGGCGCGTAGAACGTGGCACTTTTTTGACACCTTCGTCACCGCGCAGGAAAACTGGCTACCGCCCGATAATTTTCAGGAAATGCCCACCGCTGTGATTGCAACGCGCACATCGCCGACTAATATGGGCTTAGCATTACTGGCGAATTTGGCAGCGCGAGATTTTGGCTATCTGTCTGTTGGACGGCTGATTCAACGCAGCCAAGACGCGCTCGCCACGATGCACCGACTGGAACGTTATCGCGGACATTTTTACAATTGGTATGAAACCCGCACCCTACAGCCGCTCCATCCACTGTATGTGTCCAGTGTCGATAGCGGTAATTTGGCGGGGCATTTGCTCACGCTGGCCGCAGGATTTCGCGAGCAAGTGGATCAGCCGATTTACAGCCCCCAGATTTTTGAGGGACTACGCGATACCTTGAAAATCCTGAAGGAGCTGGTCGGTGAAAATACTACGCTGTCGCAACTGGATACAGAATTGGCGCGTGCGCCTACCACGTTGCGGGCAGCTTATCTCTTACTGGTGCGCGTCCATCTCCTCGCCAGTAAAATTGCGACGACATTCGCCGATGCGGCACAGCGATCAAATGGACGTACCCGTTTTCTGCTCACCAATGGGACAGACTCGCCGCGCGTATCGCAAGCCAAACAGTGGAGCCAATTGCTCAAGCAAAGTTGCGAAGAGCACTTGGCCGAGTTGCGTTTTCTTGCGCCGTGGTTGCATCGTGATGCCAGTATGCTACACACGTCAGATGCACTTGCCGACAAATGGCTGCGTTTCGACCAGCCGCTCTCTTTGCGTGAAGTGGAGCGATTGGCTCACTTGCTTGACCCTTTGCTCAACGACGATGCCAATGCTCAGCTATCAAACGAGGTGCAAGCTGCCAGCAACCATGCGCGTCAACAGCTATTGGCATTGGAAACCTTGGCGCAACAATGCGATGCCATGGCGGCGATGGACTTCAGCTTCCTGTTTGATTTGGACAGAAATTTATTCTCAATCGGCTTCAATATCGTTGAAAGCCGTTGTGATGCCAGTTTTTATGATCTCTTGGCTTCTGAAGCGCGGTTGTGCAGCTATGTCGCCATCGCCTTAGGGCAAGTGCCGCAGGATCATTGGTTCTCGATGAGTCGCTTGTTGATCGCCGCACGGGGCAAACCTATCCTCGTGTCGTGGAGCGGCTCGATGTTTGAATATCTGATGCCGATATTGGTCATGCCCAACTACGAAAACACCTTGCTGAGTCATAGTTGTCGTGCGGCGGTGCAACAGCAGATAGGATATGGCAATACGCGCGGTGTGCCTTGGGGCATTTCTGAATCGGGTTACAATCGGGTTGATTTGCAACTGAATTATCAATATCGCGCCTTTGGCGTGCCAGGCTTGGGCTTGAAACGTGGATTGGCAGATGATTTAGTGATCGCCCCTTACGCCACGGTCATGGCGTTGATGCTGGTACCGCTACCCGCCTGTGAAAATTTGCAACGCTTAGCGCGTGAAGGGAGGGCTGGCGACTATGGTTTCTATGAGGCGGTGGACTACACCCCTGCACGTTTACCGCCAGATGAAACCAGTGTCACCATCCAATCGTTTATGGCGCACCATCAGGGCATCAGTTTGTTGGCACTGGTCAATCTGTTGCACCACAACCCCATGCAACGTCGTTTTATGGCGTGTCCCATGCTTAAGGCAGCAGATTTGTTGTTACAAGAGCGCGTTCCTAAAGCAATCGCAAGCATTCTTTCCGACGATTTGACCTTGGAGAAAGCACAAAGCGAAACGGGTATCAACGATACCGCTATGCGGATACTCAGCAATCCCAACGCGGCAATGCCAGAAGTACATCTCTTGTCCAATGGTCATTACCATCTGGTCATCAGCAGCGCGGGCGGCAGCTACAGTCGCTGGCGCGATTTGGCAGTGACGCGTTGGCGCGAAGATGCCACCCGCGATTGCTGGGGCATGTTTGTCTATCTGCGCGACGTGACCACGGGAGAATTTTGGTCCACTGCCTATCAACCCACGTTGAGGGCGACCAAAGGCTATGAAGCCATCTTTACGCAATCCCGTGCAGAATTCCGCCAACACCATGACAATTTGGAAATCCACACCGAAATCAGCGTGTCGCCAGAAGACGATGTGGAATTGCGGCGCATCACGCTCACCAATCGCTCGTCCGTGGTGCGGGTGATTGAATTGACCAGTTATGCCGAAGTCGTCCTTGCGCCCCCCGCTGCGGATACGGCGCATCCTGCCTTTAGCAATCTATTTGTACAAACCGAATTTGTGCCGAGTGCCTCCGCCCTACTCTGTACCCGCCGTGCCCGTTCTCACCAAGAGAAACCGCCTTGGTTGCTGCATCTGATGCTGGGACGCAGTGTTGAATCCACGCCGCTGTCCTGTGAAACGGATCGCGCCAAGTTTATTGGACGCGGCAGGAGTGCGGCAAATCCCGCTGTCATGCAAGCGTCTGCCCCCTTGTCCAATACCGTGGGTTCGGTGTTAGATCCCATTGTTTCATTGCGGCGCACGGTTTCCATCGCACCGCATCAAACCGTCATTTTCGATTTGGTGTTGGGCGCAACCGAAGGTCGTGAAGACGCACTGGTATTGGTAGAGAAATACCAAAGTGAGCGCATGGTGGATCGGGCTTTTGATCTCGCCTGGACGCACAGTCAGGTGACATTACATCAATTGAATGCCACGGAAGTCGAAGCGCAACGCTATGCCAGATTAGCAGGTTCGTTGATTTATGCCGATCCCACGCGTCGCACCAGCCCCATGGTGTTGCGCAATAATCGCCGTGGGCAAAGCGGTTTGTGGAGCTATGGCATTTCAGGCGATGTCCCGCTGGTGCTGGTGCGCATCAGCGACATGGAAAAAATCGAACTGGTGCGGCAAGTTATCAAGGCGCATTCCTACTGGCGGATGAAAGGTTTGACGGTCGAACTGATGATTTTGAACGAAGACGTATCGGTTTATCGTCAGTCTTTGCACGATCAAATTACGCAGTTGATTTCATCGGGTATCGAAGCACAAATGCTGGACAAACCTGGCGGCATTTTTGTGCGCCGTTTGGAGCAAATTCCTAGCGAGGATCTCATCCTGCTGCAATCGGTGGCGCGCATCGTGTTGGATGATGAAAAAGGTACCTTGGCGGAACAACTGGAACACCACAACGTGACGGAATCCTTCGTCCCTATGCTGACTACCACCCGTTTCAATTTTGCCGATTTGCCTACCCCTGTACCACCCCGTGAACTGGTGTTTCAAAACGGCTTAGGCGGTTTTACCCGCGACGGTCATGAGTATGTGATTACGCTAGCAACCGATCAAATCACGCCCGCCCCGTGGGTCAATGTGTTGGCAAATCCCTATTTTGGGACGGTTATTTCCGAAAGTGGCTCGGCATACACGTGGGTTGAAAATGCGCATGAATTCAGACTAACCCCGTGGAATAACGATCCTGTGGAAGATACCAGTGGCGAGGCAATGTATATCCGCGATGAACAAACAGGACAATACTGGTCGCCCACCCCCGCCCCAGCACGGGGCAGAACCCCCTACGTCATTCGTCACGGTTTTGGCTACAGCGTGTTTGAACATACCGAAAACGGCATCGCGTCGGAATTGTGGGTGTATGTGGCGATGGATGCGCCCGTGAAATGCTCGGTGTTAAAATTACGCAATGTGTCAGGACGGGCGCGCCGATTGTCCGTCACCAGCTATTGTGAATGGGTGTTAGGCGACTCGCGCCATAAAAATTTGCTGCATATCCAAACGGAAGTGGACATCAAAACAGGCGCGTTGCTGGCGCGTAATCACTACAACACCGACTACACGGGACGTATCGCGTTTATGGACGTGAATGACACCACCCGCACGTTCACAGGCGATCGCAAAGAATTCATTGGCAGAAACGGGAGTTTGTCGCAACCTGCGGCACTCAAACGCACCCGTCTTTCGGGCAAAGTGGGGGCGGGACTGGATCCGTGTGGCGCGCTACAAGTGACCTTGGAGTTGGCAGTGGGCGAAGCACAGGAAACCAGTTTTCGGCTAGGCGTGGGGCGCAACCCAACCGAAGTGCGCAACCTGATTCAACGTTTTCGTCGTGCGGATGCCAGCCGCACCGCACTCGAAGGGGTATGGGATTATTGGAATCACACCCTGGGCGCGGTGAATGTAGATACGCCCGATCCTGCGGTGAATTTCATGGCAAATGGCTGGTTGCTGTATCAAACACTCAGTTGTCGGCTGTGGGGACGGACGGGATTTTACCAATCTGGCGGGGCTTACGGCTTTCGCGACCAGTTGCAAGACGTGATGGCACTGGTACACGCCGAACCTGCCCTCACCCGCGAACATCTGCTGCGTGCGGCGACCCATCAATTCCGCGAAGGCGATGTGCAACACTGGTGGCATCCTCCCGCAGGTCGCGGGGTGCGCACGAATTTTTCGGATGACTATCTCTGGCTGCCCTATGTCACCTGTCGCTATGTGACCTGCGTGGCGGATACGGGCGTGCTGGACGAAAAAATTCCCTTCCTCGAAGCCCGTGCCATCAAGCCTGAGGAAGAAGCGTATTACGATTTGCCCAGTCGTTCCGAGGAAACCGATACCCTGTATCAGCATTGTGTCCGCGCGATTGAGCGGGGACTGCGGTTTGGCGAACACGGCTTACCGCTGATGGGTTGCGGCGATTGGAATGACGGCATGAATCGCGTGGGCAAAGAAGGGCGCGGCGAAAGTGTCTGGCTGGCTTTCTTCCTGTACGACGTACTGATCCAGTTTGCCGAATTAGCGCGCACCCGACAGGACAGCGTCTTTGCCGACCGTTGTGTGACCCAAGCGCGGCAACTGCAACAAAACATCGAGCAACACGCTTGGGATGGGGCATGGTATCGCCGTGCGTATTTCGATAATGGCGAACCGCTCGGCTCCAGCCACAATCAGGAATGTCAGATTGATTCCCTGCCACAAAGCTGGGCGATTATCAGCGGTGCGGGCGAAGTGGCGCGCGCGCGACTCGCGATGCAATCTGTGGATCAGCGGCTGGTTCGACGCGAGGCTGGGTTGATTCAATTGTTTGATCCGCCCTTCGATCACTCCGCACTTGACCCTGGCTATATCAAGGGCTACATCCCTGGGGTGCGCGAAAATGGCGGTCAGTACACCCACGGCGCAATTTGGACGACCATGGCGTTCGCGCTGATGGGGGAACACGATCACGCATGGGAATTGTTTTCGCTGCTCAACCCTATCCACCACGGTGCGACCCCCGAACAAATCGCCACCTACAAAGTTGAACCTTATGTAGTCGCCGCCGATGTCTATGGCGTTGAACCCCATACAGGACGCGGCGGCTGGACGTGGTACACAGGGTCGGCAGGCTGGATGTATCGTTTGTTAATTGAAACCTTGTTGGGTGTCAATCTGGAAGGTGACCAGTTGCGATTGACCCCGCGTATGCCGAAAAGCTGGCCTAGCTACAAAATCCACTATCGCTATCGGCAAACGGTGTACCACATCACCATTACACGGCTCGATACTGATACGGAAGAAGCGCATCAACTCTTACTCGATGGGGAAGAACTTACTGCGGAAACCATACCGCTGGTGGATGATAGACGGGAGCATTTTGTGGAAATGAAGCGTAATGGTGCTATGTGAATCATAGTGGGTCATCGTGGCACAAGTGAACAATCTCCCTCCCCTTCAAGCATAGGTATCTACACAATTTATGGCGCATTTCTGAGAATGCACCTGTTTTGAATCATTAACTCTAACATGATGATTTGTAATTAAAATCATAGAGAACCTACTCCTTCCCCCTAGCAGGGGGAGAGCGAAGCGAGGGGGCATGAATATGGCAAGGTGCAAGAGTTGTGTAGATACCTATGCTTAAGCAGAGGTAACAAGTGACGACAGATAACGCCGAACACAGTTGCCGCCAGAGGATTTAGCCAGATACATCGCTTGATCAGACATATTAAGCAAGCCCTCTCTATCCTTGCTGTCGTCAGGACACAGCGCATAACCGATACTGGCCTGCATGTTGATTTGTTTCTCTCCTGTTATCAGTGGTTCGAACAGGGAAAGCAGTAGGCGATTCACTGCCAGTTCGACTTCCTGCACATTTTCCATTTCGCCCAACAGCACGACGAATTCATCTCCCCCTAGTCGTGCCACTGTATCGCCCCCACGCACTGAGGATTGAAGTCGCTTGGCAACCTCGATCAACACTTGGTCGCCCGTATCGTGACCAAAAGTATCATTGACAGGCTTGAAGTTATCGAGATCGACGAAACATACCGCCAGCAGACGTTGGTTACGCGCACTGCGGGCAATTGCCTGAGCAATGCGGTCGGACAGCAGCGAACGGTTAGGCAGTTGTGTCAAAGCGTCGTAATAAGCTTTATCCTCCAACAACTGCTGGCGGTTTTCCACTTCTGTGGCGCGCTGGCGCAAAAGTTTGTGTGAACGGAAGATAGCGGCACCCAACAGGAAAAATCCAGCAACCATCACCACCACTGCCAATACCTACACCTCCCGTTTTACCTTATCCATGCTCTGCGCATAATAGTTGGTCGCAATATCGACACGCACCCAGCCGACATCTATCCCGACCTTGACGATATGCCAAATACTCAGAAAATCAGGATGCATCTCTGCCTGCATATGCTCGGTGCGAGGTGGGGGAATTTTGTGGTGATCGAAAACGGGATGTGCTGGAACGTCAGGCGAACGCCCCTTGACATAACCCAACACCTGCCCTTGCACGTCTATCACCAAAACCGAACGTACACTGGGATCGGAAGCTGTTTGTAATAGCCGCTCCTCCAGCGCACCGTAATCACTGCGCACCAGATCTGCCGCAACCGCATTCGCCAGCCCTTCTGCGATCAAATTTCCGTCCCGAAGTTGATATTGCTCAACCATATAACTGTTGCTCTGGATGACCCACAACGCGCCAGCGACCACCAGCATAACGATGCCACCCAATGCAGTCAGGATGATAGGAAGCAACAATCGTGTGGGAGCGATTCTCTCCAAGTCAATCCCCTCCAGGAACAACAAGCTGTTCCAGCTTGAGTCCTTCCAGTTCTTTATAGTCGCGAGCGTAATTGGCACGAATCGGCTGAGCCATCTGGATCGCCTTCAGCATATTCTGTCCAGCTGAATCGGTTGCGATATTAAGGAAACCAGTAATAACTTTTTCCTGTACACGTAGCGAAATACGAGGATGGGCGGAAAATGGATGCGGCATGTAATTGGGAGTGGTGAATAGCACACGCAGTTGCGATTGCAACGCTACTGGCTCGTGGCTCAGGGTCGTATTGACGCCGCCGCCTGCTTGTACCGCACCCAGTGCCACCGCTCGGTAAACGTTGTTATGCGAGCCGACGTAATCGGCAGTGATATGGATATTTTTCTTGGCTAACAGCGCACGCATCAACAGCGATGCCGCATAGGCATTCGGAGCGGGAAATGCAACCGTCGCGCCTTCGAGCTGATGAATGTCCTGCACCGAGCTGTCTTTACGTACCACCAGCACACCAGCCAATTTGAACTGTTGATCGCGCACCAGCGGTACATATCCTGGTTTGCGCGCCACCATGACCTGATGGTAGGGGTTCAGCAAAACAAAATCTGGCTTGCCTGCCCGTATCGCCTGTTCGAACTCAGTGAAATCCACTGGAATATGCAGATCAAAACACAGACCGTTTTCCTTGCCCAATCGTTTCAGAATCGGTGCCCAGTCCTGATAGAGCGTCGTGACAGGCAGTCTAGGGATAAGATATACCGAGTTGCTCCGAACAGACTGTTCGCCTAAGCATGTTGCCGCTGAGGCAAAGTGTATACAGAACGTTGAAATACAGAGAAACAGAAAACAACGACGAAACAGTCTCATACCAATATCTACTCATTTAATGAATGCCCCCCATCTTACTACATTGCTACGTACTGCTTGCAATTGTGCAAATATTTGGGTAATGGCTGGTCTGTGCGATGCCGAGCATACGTGATAGATGATAAAGGTTATTTTTACCTATCGTTTGGTGTTGCGTTGCCAGCAAATTTTCGGCCAACTTGTCCATATCGAAGCAGATTTATCCGCATCCGCTTTTGACATGACGGTGCTGAACGATCTGGATAGATTTCATCTTAACGCTCAGTTATTTTCAAGAAATATTTCAAAATGCGGAAGTGGTCTTCAAAAAACTCCGCCTCCATTGTTGGCAAGTCGGCAATCTGAATCCATTTGGCATCAGCGGCATCATCGGCTCCTGCGACTTGGGGTAGGCGTGTGCTACCTATGTCAAACCAATGCGCGTGCGTGATGGTTCTTCCGCGTAGACTGCGTTCAGGGTGGTCGAACACGGCAACTTCTTTCAGGCAGTCTTCCAAGCTGGCGTAAAACAGGGATAAGCCAGTCTCTTCTTTTAATTCGCGAATGGCACCTTGCAATAAGTTTTCTTGTAGCTCAAGAAAACCGCCTGGCACGGCCCATAAGCCATGCCCCAACGCGCCACCGCGCTGCACCAGCAAGACATGGTCAGACACCGTCACTACCGCATCCACAGTAATGAATGGCCCGATGCCCCATCGACGTTTTCCTTCCTCAATCGCCAGATGCTCCTGCTTCATTTTTGTGAAATGCGGCAAACGCATCCATCCGTTCAGATAGGCGACAACCGCAGCAGGTAGCAGCCCAGATAGCAGTGCTTGCGTTGCCGTCGGCGTATCGCTTTCAAAATATATCTGACGCGCACTGGTCGCGTCGATTTGCTCGATTTTTGGCAATTCGATAAACGACCAGTCGGGGAAGCGGGTGAGGTAATAGCTAGAGGCATCTTTGTTAAAGCCGACCAACGCGATATTGCATCTGCTTTCATTGCAGCGTTCGTTCACCGCGCGGCTGACTGCGGCACTCCATAGTTTGTCGTCGTAATAATCGCGCACTGGGACGAAGCTCACACGCTCATTGTCCGATTCATTCAGCGTGCTGGCAATCATGGCTGCACGCTCTTGCCAAGTGAAGGGATTTTTTGCATTGCGCGCTTGATGTGACGATCCCAGAATCACGATGACCCGCGCCGCCGATTGCAGCGCCAAATTCAGCAGTGCCTGATGGCCTTTGTGGAAGGGCTGGAAGCGGCCAATTAGAACGGCGATGTCGAAATTTGTTTTGTTATTCATGTTTGCCTCAATCATATTTAGCCGCAATCGGCATCTGCCGTCCATTGCCGAATGCCACCGCGCGCAACCGCAATATGGGTGCAGCTTGGCGGCGTTTGTATTCATTGCGGGCGATCATCGTCTTGATGCGATTAATCAAAGTTCTACCTGCCTCGTCGGAGGTAAGAGAGGCAAATTTTTTCTCCACACTTTCCCGTTCTGATTTGCCCAAACGCGTACCTTCAATCAGCATTTTGAGGATCACGTCCAATACTTCGTAAGGCGGCAGACTGTCATCGTCACGTTGCCCAGGAGCGAGTTCGGCAGAGGGCGTTTTTTCGATGATCGTGCGCGGAATCAGTTCGCGTCCTGCGGATACGTTTAGATGGCGACATAGTTCGAACACTTCGGTTTTGTACAGGTCGCCGATCAGTGCCAAGCCACCGTTGGTATCGCCATATAGCGTGCAGTAGCCGACTGATATTTCACTTTTGTTGCCAGTGGTCAGGACCAGGTGGCCGAAGGCGTTGGAATATTCCATTAGCAGCGTGCCGCGTATGCGCGCCTGCAAATTTTCCAAAGCCGTGCCTTGCAGCGTTGCAGAGTATGATTTTGTAAAGCCGAGTTCGTAAGCCGCAACTAATTCGTGGATAGGATGTTCCAGTAGTGTTACGCCCAGATTTTGGCAAAGGGTTTGCGAATCGCTCACGCTGCCCGCACTGGAAAAACGTGACGGCATAGTGATCGCCACCACGTTGTCCGCGCCCAAGGCCTCCACGGCCAATGCAATCGTCAACGCACTGTCTATGCCGCCAGAAGCACCGACTACCACCTGCTTGAATCCGCAGCGTCGCGCGTAATCGCGCAAACCCAGCATAATCTGCTGGCGGTAGAATTCCATTGCTGGAAGTGCGCTGCCCACGGTCTTGATAAGCAGCGTGCCATCTCGGTCACTGAAGTGGTCGCCGTCCCATTGCAAAGTATCCACTGCCTGTACAAACCGTGCCGACTCGAACACGACGCCAGTGCTTGGCGTGACCACGAACGATGCGCCATCGAACACAAGCTGGTCGTGACCACCGACTTGGTTCACGTAAATGAGTGGCAAGGCATAGTGGCGGCTGGCCTCCGTAAACAATTGTTGGCGTTGTTCGTGTTTCCCTAGATTGGAAGGGCTGGCGTTGATCGACACGATCAGGTCGGGTTCGGCTTTTGCCAATCGCGCGAATGGATTCACCGCATAGTCCTGCTCCGCGTCGTTCCAGCCGTCTTCACAAATCATAAAGCCGACTTTACTATCGCCGATTTGTAACACGCAGGCCACATCTGGCCCTGGCTCGAAGTGGCGACGCTCATCGAACACGTTATAAGTTGGCAAGAGTTGCTTGGTGTATTGCAGCACTACTGCGCCATCAACCATCACCAGTATGCTGTTCTCCAAAGGCTTGCCCGCTCCCGTGCGGCGTATGGGTGTACCCACCACCCAGTACAGACCAGGTGTTTGCTTTGTTACGGCGAGCAATGCTTCCAAGCCGTTATCGACCCGCGCCAGAAATGCCGCATCGTCGAGTAAATCGCCTGGCGAATATCCAGTCAAGGATAGCTCGGGGAAAATCACCATCTGCGCGGTTTCTGACTGCGCTTGCAAAGCGGAACAGCGCATTAATTCGATGTTTCCAGTGATGTCGGCGATGGTGGGGTTAATTTGCGCGAGGGTTATTTTTAGTGAGGTCATCATTCACTCCTTTAAATGTAGCAGCTACGAAATTTTGCACCCGAACACCTGTGCCAAATATTCCAAAAACGTTTTGTCATCACACAATGTTTTTCCTGGCGAGTCGGATAGTTTCGCTACGGGTTGGTCGTTGCAGTTAACCAACTTCATCACGATATTCAGTGCGTTGTGCGGCGTATCGTTGGAAAGATCGGTGCCGATGCCGAACGATACTTTGCAGCGTCCGCTGAAGTGCTGGTACAAGCCGATGGCGGCAGGGATGTTCAGACCGTCGGAAAACACCAGTATTTTGCTGGTCGGATCGATTTTCAGTTCTTGATAACGCGCGATAACTTTCTCGCCCCATGCAATCGGGTCGCCTGAATCATGGCGCAGACCATCAAACAGCTTGGCGAAATACAAATCGAAGTCGCTCAGAAACGCATCAATACCCACTACGTCTGTCAGGGCGATGCCGAGATCGCCGCGATATTCTTGTACCCAGCCTTCCAGAGCCGCTTTCTGAAAATCGCGAAGACGGAAACCAAACGCTTGATACGCCTGCAAATACTCGTGCGCCATCGTGCCTATGGGAGTCAGTCCGTATTTTTTCGCCAAATACACATTGGATGTGCCACGCAAATACTGCGGCACGGCAGCGTTGAGCGTTTGCAACATTTCTTCATGCCATGCGCCTGAATAGCGGCGGCGCAGACCGAAATCGAAAAACACAAACGGGTTGCTGCCGCTAAGTTCCTGACAGTTTTTCAGCACTGAAATTTTTTTATTCAAACGAGTGCGCGCTACCTCAATTACGCCGTCCTGAGGCAGACGGCGAAAATACAGTTCGTTGATGATGTACAGCACGAAAATCTCGAAGCCCATGACATGCACAATCGGGCCTTTCGCCACCACTGTTAGTTTGTCACCATCCGTATTCACTTTGATGAAGCGACGCTGAAAGCGGAAGACCGATAGGAAATCCACAAAATCGCTTTTCATGAAACGTAGTTCACGCAAATAAGCCAACTCGTCCTGCGCAAAACTCATGGCGCACAGCTTGTCTATTTCGGCTTCAACTTCTTCTTTCAACAACACCAGCGGATAAGCGGGTGTGTTGCGGCAAACGAAAGCATATTCCGCATGAGCACTAGGATGGCTGTGCAGCAACGCCTGCCACATGGTGAATTTGTACAGATCGTTTTCTAACAAGCTACTAACGATGGGTTTGTTGTTTGATTCCTTCATCATGACCTCCCTAATTTTCCGTATTGGCAACCAACATCTGCACGGCCTCTGCCGATTGCATCAGTTTTACGCCGCGCGCCGTCATATCATCAATGAAGTTACGGAACTGCGTCTCAAACCCTGCCACCGCGCTCATGCAATCAGTGAGCAATACCAACTTATCCGCTTCTGCACCGAAGTGTTGCGCGATGTGTTCAGTGGTGGCTTTAACGCAGTGGCTACCTGCTTCTCCTGCGATCAGCACTGTGTCAGACTGCTTGAGCAACGCCAGCAACGCTTCATTTGCCCATGTGGCTTTGTCCTCACTATCTGGCACTTCGGCTTGAATCGCGCTGTAGTGTTCGGTCCACGGGTTGGTGCCTTTTACAATTTTGTTCACAAAGCGGGTGTGCTTAACTTCCCATTGGTTATACGCACTGCGCACATCATCATGCACATTGTTGCCCCAAGTGCCGATCTGGCAGTGCACTGGCCACACCATGTGAACATAGCCCCCCTTATCTTCAAGTGCTTTCAGATAGCCCGACGTGCGCGCTACAAATTCAGACTTGCGCGGCAAGTAGCGTCCAGCTTGCACATCCGCCGCCTGTATCTGTGTGAACGGCTGTACAGCCGTGCCATCGCCTTGTTGCCAGAAAGTAGGGTGAGCAATGTCCACCAATTGGTGAGTATCCAGCGTCACCGAAATATCGCTCAATCCCGCGCCACCCAGTCGGATAATCTCTGCCACTCGCAACATATCGTCATGCGCGCCCGCTACTGGGAGTGAAGGCGCAATTCCCTTGGGCAGATAGTTGTCAGGCAAATCGCAAAAATCGTTTTGCGGGTCGATAATCAACAAGTGTATTTTTTTGGTTTTCATGGTGTTCTCCTTGGGAAGCAACTTAGTTGCTCTATAGAACTAAGTTAGTTGCACAGTATCACTAATTAAAGTACACTGTCAACATTCTCCTCAAAATATTTTTGATCATGGAAATGACACAATCACTCGCCAGTTTTGATCCGCATGTCATAGAGCGTCCGTTGACGACGGTTGATGTAGTAATCTTTACCGTACTCGATCAGCGTTTGCATGTTTTGCTCGTTTTGCGACCCGATACGCCAGAAGAGCCGTTTAAGGGTATGCGCGCATTGCCAGGTGGATTTGTTGATATGCAAAAGGACGATGATTTGGAAAGCTGCGCTCGGCGCAAATTGCAACAAAAAACCGGTGTTAGATCACCTTATCTTGAACAAGTAGGGAGCTGGGGTGGTATTAAGCGCGACCCGCGCGGTTGGTCTGCCACACATGTGTATTTTGCGTTGCTACCTGCTACGGAAAGTCCTGAAGATGGTGCACCGAGTTCAGATGCGAAGTGGTTTCCAATAGAAAATCAGCGTGTGAGTGTCAATCTCGCATTCGACCATGCCAAACTTCTTGAGGCCGCAATACAAAGGCTACGCAACAAAGTTGAATACACCTCCTTGCCAGCTTACCTGTTACCAGAAGAATTCACGCTGAGTGATCTGCAACACATGTATGAAGTGGTGCTTGAACGTTCGATAGAGAAAAGCGCATTCAGGACTAGAGTGTTTGCGGCCAACTTGGTCGAGCCGATAGATAAAGTTCGTGCAGGCCCCAATCGACCTGCTCAGTTATATCGCCTTTCACAACCTAAGGAAATCGTATATTTTCCGCGAACTTTTAGTCCCCGAAAAGTATAGTGCGCCACAGTTGTTTGATATGTAGACAAGCAACTTTCTCTGTATCTCCGCGTGAAACCCAGTTTGGATTTGGCTCATCTGGTGTGGGTAAATCGAATGTTGGCTCTGCCCGCCCGTCAGTCGAAATAATAACTTCACCTACTCGAGGAGCTACATGATTGCCATGTAATGAATGTGCGACAACGCACGGATGCTCACGACGAGTTTCAATAAAGTCACCTCAATTACGCTGGCGGCTATCCGAGGCGTTGAAGTGGTTGAACGCGCCCAATTTTCAATTCTGTCGAATGCCTGTCGTTTGATACCCCCCAAAGGAGAATGGCTATGTTGCGCACCATGAACGACCTTGAAGACTACGCCATCCACGCGACCGACGGTAACATTGGTCGGATCAAGGATTTCTATTTCGATGATGAAGCATGGGTGATACGCTATCTCATTGTTGACACGGGCACTTGGCTATTGAGTCGCAAGGTCTTGATTTCGCCGATTGCGTTCGGTCAACCGAATTGGGCAGAAAAGATACTGCCCGTCTCCATTACCCAAGAGCAGGTCAAGAACAGCCCCGACATTGACACCGCAAAGCCTGTTTCACGACAGCATGAAATGCAGTACCTCGACTATTACGGTTATCCCCCCTATTGGGGTGGCGGCAATTTCTGGGGTGGGGGAGCCTACCCGTATATGATGTTGCCAGACTACGGTACTTTGGTTGCGACCCCGCAGCCTGATCGTCCAGAATCGATGGAGGCTTTTGCACGCGATGAAGCGGCAGGGCATCAGAATGACGATCTCCATCTGCGCAGTTGCAAAGTGGTCGAGGGCTATCACATCGAAGCGGTCGATGGAGACATCGGTCATCTGCAAGGTATGCTCGTCGATGAGGAAACTTGGGCTATTCGCTATTTGATCGTGAATACCAGCAATTGGTGGATTGGTCATCAGGTGCTGATTTCGCCGCAGTGGATACGGGATGTGAACTGGCTAGAAGCCAAGATTTCGGTCAACCTGACACAGCAATCCGTGCAAGATGCGCCGCCGTACCATTCGGCAGAGCAATTGAATCGCGAACAGGCATTGCTCTTGATTCGTCAGCAGTTGCTAAAGGAATAGAGCGGCTCTATTGGGAGTCGCATAACTGTGAAATTTGCTCAGTATCATTCCACCGAAAAAAAATTTAAAAAAGTTTGAACTATTCCAAAAATGCATACTCTGAGACTGCGAATAATTTACGTTATTCCACGTTTCTCCTCCCTGAGCGTGCATCTTAACCCTGTTAAGATTCTTTTAGCCCCCAACTGGATTTGGGGGCTTCTTTTTGTCTACCATACCGTGGGCTTGAATACCATTAAGCCATACACAATCAGCATTGCGGGAAAGGCAATCATGCCTAATCGCTCCCATAAACGGGCATAACGCCAATAGACACTCGGCAATTCAGTTTGATTTGTCATCGACGTGCGCGCCATTTTTGCCATCTGAATTTGCATCCAAACCACGGGCAGCCAGCTGATGCCTGCCAGTACAAATAACGCGTACGTGCCCAGCAACCACGGTTCGTGGAAGGAATAGCCACCGAGATACACCATCGCCGCGCCCGTGGCGGGTTGAACGATGACCGCTGGCGTGGTGAACCAATAATCTGCTCGCACGACCAATCTGGAAACTTCAGCGATGGCGGCGACGTTGCGGGTACGATTGATAAAGTACAAATAAAACGCGCTGCCAAATCCCACACCCACCAGCAACACGCTGGACAAAATATGCAGCCATTTCAACCACAAATACGCATTCATGTTGATCGCTCCTCATATTGAACTAACAACCACAACAACAGCAAAATCGGTAAATTCTTCAAAATGGGCGCGAAAGGATGGAGCCAATAGTCGGGCAAGTACACGGCGATAATGAGGCTGTACGAGACGATCAGTGCGGCTTGAGCTTGCCACAATCGGCGAGTTGGGCGCAGCAAAGTGAGGATGCCCAGCAATATGTCCAAAACCGCTGAACCATACAACGCGACAGCTGCGACGGTGTTATGCAGTCCGACCCGCGCCAATAACGCCAAACTGTCGCGCACGGGGAAAATGCCCAAAGACAGCGCGCCCGTCACTAGCCAAATCAATGCCAGCGTGACGCGGATAAGGTTTAAATCAATTGGTTTCATTTGATTTGTGAATCTCCTATCTGTTTTCCGTTCGGGGTGAGCTTGTCGAACCCCATTCTGAGTTCACCATTCGACAGGCTCATGGCGAACGGTTAGTTTTTAGGAACAATAAACGTGCGGAAGCTGCGGGGTGGGCGATTGAGCAAGCGCGCAAAATCAGCAGATGGTGCGGTGTTGCCCGCATCCATCATGGTCAATGTGTCGCTACACAACGGGCTAGAGGGGACAAAATCGCCCAGCTTTGCCATCAAAAACATCATCCAGCGTGGCATCGCGAGGTGGTAAGCGGGACTCAGCTGGAATTGCGCGCGATAGCTGTCCAACATGCCGCGCATCGTCGTAGGCTCCGCACCTACGGCGGAAACGGTTTGACTGAAGGCATTCTGATCCGCTAACCAATTCACCACCGCCGCGCCAAGGTCGTCGATATGCACAGGTTGCAAGGTCTGTTCGCCACCCATTGCCAAGGCGTGCAGCGGCAGCTTGGCAAGTTGCCGAAACATCTGTGCGCTCGCGCCATCCTCACCATAAATCACCGATGGGCGCAAACACAATACAGGGCAGGCAGCAATTCTCAATTCAAATTTCTCCTAAAGTTTAATTTTCCGAAGTCCATTTTCACCGCTTAATAATCAGGAAGAATTGAGGTGGACGCTATTTTTGAGAGCCATAAATTTCATCAATTCAT
>JAQTYN010000052.1 GCA_028688275.1 Gallionella sp.
CCTCAAGTGCCACTTTCGCCTTGAACTCGCCCGTGAATTTTTACGTCGGCTTTCACTCATCACCTGCTCCTCTTTTACTGCAGGCTACCATCTTAATTCACTGTCTGAAATTCGGGGTCCACTATACTGTTTGCTGCCTTGGTTGGTGCTGTTGCCGTCATTTGGCTGGGGGGTATTGGGTCGGCGCGCCCCAAAAGGGTCGAATGCCCTGCTTGCCAGCACGCTTTCCCATATTCCCTACGGCTTTGGTGTGGGGGCGGTGATTGCAGCGGGTGTTTAGCCTTTTCCCATCCGCCAGATACACCTCAAGCGCGCACGCCCTTTCCCCTGCTTTGACTCCGCCTGATGCTCGTTTTAGCCAAGAGATTTTGCGAGCAACATTTTTACATATAAACAAATTGTTATATGCGAATATACCAAGTCAAAATCAATAAAGTTATGTAGATAGTTACGCCATGATATGCGATACTTGGGCGGGTGGAATTAAGCGACTTTCGCTATTCACCGTGGTCGATTTACTCGCGCTGTGTCCAACTTACGCGAGTTATCACAGGAGGTACACTATTTATCAGGGTTGGACAATTCATGTCTTTCAACAAAGATGCCTCAATAAAGCAACGAACCGTCAGCATTGAGGATCATCAACTATCCGATCTCATTGATGCCGTTGAGTTGAATTTTCTGCTCGATAACTTCTGTAACGCGGTGGGCATCGCCGCCGCCATCATAGACCTGCAAGGCAAAGTACTGATCTCATCCCGCTGGCAGCGTATTTGTACCGACTTTCACCGTATCAATCCCACCACTTGTGCACGTTGCATCGAGAGTGACACCCATTTAGCCCTGCACCTCAACGCTGGCAAGAACTTTGCTGTTTACAAATGCAACAATGGCATGACGGATGCCGCCTCCCCGATCATCATCGAAGGACGACATTTGGCGAATGTTTTTGTCGGTCAATTCCTGCTTGCCCTGCCTGATCGCAAATTTTTTACTCAACAAGCGCAACTAGTCGGTTTTAATCCACACGACTATTTAAACGCCTTAAACGAAGTCCCCATCATTTCCGAGGACAAGCTCCCTGCCATACTGGGATTTTTAAGTGGTTTTGCCAAGCTGGTCGCGTCAATTGGCTTGCAGCGTTTACGTGCCGAGCGGGTCAGCGTTGAGTTAGCCTTGCATCAACAGCAACTAGAACTGTTGGTAGAGCAGCGTACCCACGCACTCAATCTCGCCAACGAACAGTTGCAAAAAGACCTCAAAATACGTCATAAAACTGAACAATATGAGCAGTTTCGCAGCCTGATTTTAGAATTATTGGTGGGCGATCATTCTCTGCCCCTCATTCTCCAGTCCATCGTGTTAGGCGTGGAGCAACTCAATCCCAAGATGTTGTGTAGCCTTTTGTTGTTGGGTAAGGATGGCAAACATCTCGATCATGGTATCAGCCCCAGCTTGCCTGATTTCTACAACGCCGCGATCGACGGTGTCGAAATTGGCATAGGGGTCGGTTCGTGTGGCACGGCAGCTTTTACAGTTGCGCGCGTGGTGGTGGAAGATATTCAAACACATCCATACTGGACACCGTATAAGCAACTTGCGGCAAAAGCAAAACTTGGCGCATGTTGGTCACAACCCATCTGCTCAACCTCTGGGCAAGTACTTGGCACCTTCGCGATCTATCACCGTGAAGCAAACACACCGACACCCGACGATATTCGTCTCATCGAACAAACTGCACATCTCGCCAGTATCGCGATAGAACGCAAAAATGCAGTGGATGCGCTGCAATACAGCGAACAGCGTTTCCGAGATGTAAGTGATGCGGCGGGTGAATACCTATGGGAAATTGATCCCAACATGGTTTATACCTATGTCTCAAACCGTTCGCGGGATGTGAAGGGCTATGCGCCTGAAGCCTTGCTGGGGCATACCCCGATGGAGTTTATGCCCAATGAAGACATTCCACCTGTCGGTGAGATCGTCAATCGCGCCATCGCCAACAAAGAGCCTTTTAGATTGCAGCATCGCGACATCACACCATCTGGCGAGATTAAGTGGGAAGAAGTGAGTGGTATGCCTTTTTATGATGCCACTGGCACCTTGATTGGGCTGCGCGGCACAGGACTGGACATCACCGAACGCAAGCAGGCTGAAGAAGATATTCAACGGCTAGCGTTTTACGATCCTTTGACACAATTACCCAATCGTCGCCTATTTCTAGATAAACTCAAACTCGCCTTACCCGCGAGCGCACGTAACGGTGAGCAAGGGGCTCTACTCTTTATTGACTTAGATAATTTCAAAGCCATCAATGATATGTACGGGCATGAAAAAGGAGATTTGCTGCTGCAACAGGCTGCACAACGTCTACTGTCATGTGTACAGGAAGGCGATACCGTCGCACGCTTTGGCGGTGACGAATTTTTAGTCATGCTCGAAGGAATGAGTCCTTCCCCTGCTGAAGCCATAAGACAAACTGAAATTGTGTGCGAGAACATTCACTACGCCCTAGGGCAGTCTTACCAAGTGGATGCGCACCATTTTCATAGCACACCCAGCATTGGTATCACCCTGTTTGATGGCTCACATTTAGAGGTCGATGAGTTAATTAAACAAGCGGACATCGCCATGTATCAGTCCAAGAAAATAGGTCGCAACACCTCATGTTTCTTTGATCCTGTCATGCAAACCGCGATTATCGCGCGTGCCAATCAGGAAGCGGATCTGCGTCATGCTATTTTTGAGCAGTCGCAACTTAAACTGTATTATCAAGTGCAAGTTGACGCGACAGGTCGCGCGATGGGTGCCGAAGCATTGGCACGCTGGCATCACCCCCAATTGGGCTTAATGCTGCCTGAACAATTCATCGCCTTGGCTGAAGAATCAGGCTTGATCCTGCCCTTAGGTCACTGGGTACTCGCGACCGCCTGCCAACAATTGGTCGATTGGGCAACAGAAGCAACAACGGCGCATTTAACCCTCGCGGTGAATATCAGTGCGCGTCAGTTTCAACTCGCCACTTTTGTTGATGAAGTCTTGGCGTTGGTTGAACACTATGGCGTTAACCCTGCAAAATTGAAGCTGGAAATCACCGAAAGCATGTTGATGGACAATGTGGATGACATCATCGCCAAAATGACTACCCTAAAATCCAAGGGAATCTGTTTTTCCATGGATGATTTCGGCACGGGCTATTCATCCCTGCAATATCTAAAGCGGCTACCGCTGGATCAGATCAAAATTGACCAATCTTTTGTCCGCGATCTCGCTGCGGATGAAAATGATAGGACCATCGTGCGAACCATTATTGCCATGGCAAAAAGCCTCAATTTAGACATCATTGCCGAAGGTGTGGAAACAGAGAGGCAACGAACACTGTTATTGAATAAGGGTTGCACCTGTTTTCAAGGTTATTTATTTGGCAAAGCGGTGCCGATTGAAGTCTTTATGGCGCGAGTTATCAGTACCTTATTGTAAATAATCGTGGATAAGTCATTAAGCTGTTGGTCGTTAGCTTTTAGTTAGTCGCGAAATAAGCGCAGCGTATACACCATTATTTCAATATATTCATGTGGGTATGCTTGTGTTTATATTTGGCTAACTAACGACTAACAGCTAGCGACTAACGACACGATACTCAATTATTTGTACGCAACACCTTATTAGCACTCGCACCGTACCTCACATTTTTATTATTCCAGCCTATCTTGCTGAAATGTGCATTTCATCGCGCTCTTGAGAAATTTTGAATTGTTGTAGCACATTCATCCCCAGCAAGGGTTGGTCTAGGGTAGGATTGATCGTCGCTGCGACATTCTTCAGGACAAAAGGACCGAAGATCAATGTGCCGATGGTCGTTTCGCAGGCGTTTGCGATGCCATTTGCCGTGTTAATGGTGGTTTGTTTTTCGCAGATAAGGTGCGCGGCGGTTGCAACCGCTTGAGGGATAGCAACCGTTGTCGCACCCGTATCAATCAAGAAATTCAGAGGTTTGTCATTAATATGGCTGTCCACAAAATAATGCCCCCCCTCTTTCAGCTTGAGCACCAAGTGATGATCCGCATTCTTCGCCGCATTCCAAGAAGAAACAGGCTGAGCATTTTGTGCGCAAGGAGAGCCTTGGTAACTCATTCCCCCCTTCGCATTTTTACACTTATAAACTGTCCCTTCCGCAAAAACTGCACCACTAGACATCGCCAACAATGCGGCACATAAACAGTTTATTCCTATATTTTTCATGCTATTTCCCCTTAATTTTTCCTATTAGATGAATTATCAGTAGTATTGGACGGCTAAACCCGTCCGCCCAGCTTAAGGGCTTGTTGATAATACGGAAACGAAGGCTGCCCCAATCGTTCGGCCAACTGTGCCAGCGCGGTGTACGCAGCGGAACTAGGTTCTATGCTGATGCTAGCGTCCAAATAGGTGCGCGCTTTACCCCACAGTTGTTGATAGCTGCACAGCTTGCCCAAAGTCAGTAGCAGTTGCGCATCCTCTTTGTGTTGCAACAACCATTGTTCTGCTTGCTCAATTTGGACGAGCACATCGCCCGATTGACATTCGCCGTATAAGGTGACTAATTCACTCTCCCACTGCCTATTTAAGCTATCCGCCAACAATTGTGGCGTGAGGGCGCAACCACCTAAGCGAATCAAACTACGCGCCGCAGCTGCTGCGATTTTGCTACGCATCCTGAATTCCGCTGGCATGGCTTTCAAACAGGTGGTCAAACCTGCCATATCAGACTGCTGCGCAATACACTCCAAATGGGCTTGCTGGCGCAATTGCTCGGCGGTCACAGGATCAATGGCGACACGTTTTTCCAGTTGTTCCAACAGACTCAACACCCCCGTCCAGTTGCGCGCTTGTTGATGCGCTTTCAGTTCTAGTTTCAACGCCCCCCCATGGTTTTTCACGCCACTGTCGCGCAAGGTTTGCAATACATTCAGGGCAGATTGGGGCTGACGCTGGTCGAGCATAAATTCGGCAGCGGCCATTAAACGCATGACGTTGTGTTCGTTCGCCGTGGACAAGTAAGCATCACGCTTAGCGTATTCGCGCAACTCATGCGCCGCGCGAGCCGCGAGTATGGGATAGAGCGGATCGGTTTCGCCCAATTCAATGGCGGTGGCAGCAGACTTTTCTGCGGTGGCATAACGCCCTTCAAAAAAGGCGTGCAATGCTTCGTCCAACATGGCACGCCCTTTTGTACGAACGCGAGATTCACGAAAGTTTCGTACATAAACAGGAAGTTGTAGCGTCATACTGATAAAGCGTATCAGCCCATATCCCAACACAAAAGTCATCAACAACAAGCCCACAAATAACATCAAAGACAAGCTGATGCGATAAGGCGGATAGAGGATCAGCACGTCAGCGTGGTTATGTGAGGCAATCGTCACAGCGACGGCAGCCGCAAAGAGCATCAAAATCCAAAAAAGATATTTCATCGCGCCGCCTTCTCACGGGAAAGACGGTAGTTGCGCACCGCTTGCAAACTGGGATCTAAGTCAGGCAACTCAATGTTCAACGTAGTGGCGGCAAGCTTCTGCTGTTCGGCCAACCAATTCCCCGTGGTGAGCGATTGGGTATCAAAATAGCGCATGGTCCAGCGTTGCACAGTTTTCAACTCTTGTTTGAAATTGGTTTCGTCGTGCGCCAGCAATGCCAAACGAGCGGTGAGCAGACGTAACTTGAGATTTTCGCGTAAGAAAAATTCTTGTGAGGGCGGCAATAAGGGGATTTCAGCTTTTCCTGTATTTTCAATGCGAATCAATTGCTTGGCTTCATACCAAATTTCAGACAGCAATTGCCTCCACGTGCTTTCATTGGGCGTGACGGAGGTCGGTTGGCTACGTGGGGTGGCGCGGGATGGCTGATAAACCAGCGGCAATTCATCTACTGAAACAATCAGACTGTCGAGTCGCGCACTCAGGGCAGGCAAATCGACATCGGGTGAGGCGCGCAGTTTGGCAATGTCATTGCCAATCGATTTGCGTAAAACAGCCAGCGCGGGCAAGTTCATGCGCTCCAAGCGCGCATCAGCACTTTGCAAGGCAATCAGCGCGGCTTTGATATTACTGGACAATTGCAATTGCTGCGTGGCGATCATCAACAATTGCTCGACCTCTGCCAAAGCCGTTTCGTCGCGACTGCTGGACAGGTCGTGATACAAATTTTCCAGCGCGGCGCGTTGGCTTTGCGCTTCGGCGTAACGCGCCTCCAAATTCACCAACTTACTGGATAATTCACGCACTTCTTCTTGACTGCGATTCATCAGCAATTGATTTGCCTTGCTGGTGCCATCCATTTCTGCAATTTTTTTGGCCAATTGCTGCTGCATCTCATTCAGAGCTTGATGGCCAGCCAACCATTGCCACAGAAAAACCACCACGATAACCGCCATGGTCAACTGCGAAATACTTATTCGCGCAAAGAAGTCGGCAGCTGAAAATGGCGGCAAGCGTGAGGGTGGCGTAGATTCTAGCGGTGGCAATGGCGTGGGTTCGTTCATATCAATGCAGTATCCTGTTGAGTAGCCCACTTATCCAAAGCCGCCAGCAAGCCTGCATCGCCGCTTTCAGTGGTAATAATATGTTGCCAGCCTTGTTCACGCGCCAAATCGGCAATGCGAGAATGCAGAACAAATAGCGGAATGTTTAACTGCGCGTCAGCAACCAACTGCCGCAAATACGTGAGTGCTTCGCTACTGGTGATCGTGATGGCATCCAAACGATGCCAGTCTATCGCGGTGGGAAGTGGGATGCTGCGTTGGTAACAAGTTGCGTAATCAACGATTGCGCCACGTGCTTTGAGTGTATCGCCCAACAATGCCCGTCCACCATCGCCCCGAAATATCATCACGCGCCAACCAGCAACATCTTGCAATTCGGGCAATGCCAATAAACCTTCGCTGTCAAAACGTTCGCATGGCACAAGGATATCGACGAAGCCTAGCGCGCGTAACGCCTGCGCACTCCCCTGCCCTACCGTGGCGATTTTGCATGAGGGTTTCAACCCAACTTTGCGTATCGCCGCCACGCCCTGCTCCACGGCATTCGGACTGATAAAAATCGCTAACTGATAGTCTGCAAGCTGGGATATTTGGGCGTGCAATGCGGCCGTATCGGCAACAGGACTTATTTCCAATAGCGGAAACAACACGGGTTCCCCACCCGCTGCAAGGATGCCTTGTGTCAGCCCACCCGCCTGATGCGACGGGCGTGTGACAAGAATACGCAGACCTTTGAGATTAGCCATTGAGCGCGGCGAGGATCACATCCGCACCTTGTGCGCGCAGCGCATCAGCAACTTGGTTACCCAATGCTTCAGGATCGGCAATGTCACCAAACGCTTCGGCACGCACCATTTGCTGACCATCAGGGCTAGACACAAAGCCACGCAAACGCAACTTGCCGTCTAAGATTTGGGCAAATCCGCCCAAAGGCACTTGGCAACTACCCGCCAACGCTCGGCTCAAAGCGCGTTCCGCCAGCACGCATGCAGCCGTGTCGGCATGATGCAAAGATTGTACACAAGCAATGACATCGGCACGGTCGCTACGACATTCGATACCCAATGCGCCCTGCCCCACTGCGGGCAAACTATCGTCGCTGGAAATAATGTTGCGTATGCGATCACCCAGCCCCAAGCGTTTCAACCCCGCTGCTGCCAAAATAATCGCCGCATATTGTCCTTCATCCAGTTTACGTAAACGTGTTTGTACATTGCCACGCAAAGGTTGAATGACCAGATGAGGGAAGCGTGCACGTAATTGGCTTTCACGACGCAAGCTGGACGTGCCGACGATGCTGCCTGCAGGCAAAGCAGCGAGACTATCAAAATGATTAGATACAAAAGCATCCAACGGATCCTCGCGTTCGCCAATCGCTGCCAGACTAAATCCGTCGGGCATATTCATGGGAACGTCCTTAAGAGAATGCACCGCCAAATCAGCGCGACCTTCTTCCATTGCCACTTCTAACTCTTTGACAAATAGACCTTTACCGCCCATCTTGGAGAGGCTGACGTTCAGTATTTGGTCACCTTGGGTTGTCATCCCCAATATACTGACCTCAGTTTGCGGATATAATGCGCGCAACCTGCCTTGGATATGTTCCGCTTGCCACATTGCTAACGCACTTTCACGCGAAGCGATGATTAAACGAGTGGGAAGAGTTGGGGCGATCTGACTCATGGCATTTCCTGAATAATAATGTGATTTGTTAGCGGCGTATTCTAACATAGGGTGCGCCGTGCTTTTACGCCGAGAATATAATGAATTTAATTGCGAGCCCTACGAATATTTCCAGTAAAGACCTGCCATTACGAGAAGATGTACGCTTATTGGGGCACATTTTAGGTGATACCTTGCGCGAGCAAGAGGGTGAGGCGACTTACGAACTCATTGAAAATGTACGCCAAGTAGCGGTACGTTTCCGTAAAACGCAGCATGATGAAGATCGTATTTCGCTCGAAAAGACGCTTGATGCGCTCTCGCCCAGCGAAACACTGGTTGTGGTGCGCGCCTTTAGTTATTTCTCGCAACTTTCCAATATTGCGGAAGATTTGCACCATAACCGTCGCCATCACACCTATCTCAAAGCACGCTTGCCAGCAAAAGAAGGAAGTTTGTTGCGCGCCTTAGAGCGATTAGAAGCTAAAAAACCCAGCAAGGAAGCTTTGCAGGCTTTTTTAGACTCCGCCATCATTTCCCCCGTGCTGACTGCCCATCCAACTGAGGTGCAGCGTAAAAGCATATTGGACTGTCAGCTCATTATTTCCAAATTACTGTCAGACCGTTATCGCATTGACATGACACCCGACGAGCTGGCGCACAACGAGGAAACCCTGCATCGTTTTGTATTGATTTTGTGGCAGACCCGCATGTTGCGGACCGCCAAACTCACCGTGCGCGATGAAATCAAAAATGGGCTGGAGTTTTATCGCTATACCTTCCTGACTGAAATCCCGCAAATTTACGTCAATTTAGAGAAGCAATTAGAAGCGCGCTTTGACAAAGACATTCGCGTGCCTAATTTACTCAGAGTCGGCAGTTGGATCGGCGGAGATCGTGATGGCAATCCCTTCGTCACACACGATGTGATGAGCTATGCGGTGCAGCAACATTCCACGGTGATTTTTGAACATTACCTGAAAGAAACCCATTTGTTAGGCTCAAGGCTGAGCTTAACGGATGGCATGGTGACGGTCAGTGACGCATTGCGCAAACTCGCAGACGCGTCTCCTGACAAGGCATTGAGTCGTGAAGATGAACCGTATCGCCGCGCCTTGATTTTGATTTACTCGCGTTTGTCCGCGACAGCGAAAAAATTGAATTTGGAAATCGCCCATTTGTCTCCAGTAGACAAAGCGGCGCAACCTTACACCTTGCCCAAAGAATTTATTGCTGACTTGGATGTATTGATCGACTCCCTATTTAGTCATGGTGCAGTTTATTTAGCACGTGGACGACTCGAGAATCTACGCCGTGCAGCGGAAGTTTTTGGATTTCATCTTGCGCCACTGGATATGCGTCAACATAGCGCGATTCATGAACAAACAGTTTCCGAACTCTTTTCCCGTCATTCAGGGCAGGTTAACTATTCCGACCTGAGCGAACTGGAACGACGCGAAGTGCTGTTGTCTGCGTTGCAAGCTGGCGAGTTGCTCATCGGCGATATTGAACAATACAGCCCTGTGGTGCAAAGCGAATTGCGTATTATGCAAGCTGCCGCAGAAATTCATCGCTGCTATGGTCGTGAAGCTTTACCGAATCACATCATCTCAAAAACGGATTCCGTCAGCGACATGCTGGAATTGGCCCTGATGTTGCAACAAGTGAACTTGCTGGAATCAGGCGAATCGCCCGCTTTGCATATCAACATTATTCCGTTGTTTGAAACCATCGAGGATTTACAAGGTTGTGCAGTCATTATGGACGCGCTGTTCAACCTACCTTTTTACCGCAAGCTGTTGGCGGCGCGCGGCAACACCCAAGAAGTCATGCTGGGCTATTCCGATAGCAACAAAGATGGCGGCTACCTCACCGCCAACTGGGAACTGTATAAAGCCGAATTGGAATTAGTGCAGGTATTTGAGCGTCACGGCGTAGAGCTACGTTTATTCCACGGACGTGGTGGCACGGTGGGACGTGGGGGCGGTCCTAGCTATGATGCGATTTTGGCGCAGCCACCTGGTAGCGTAAATGGACAAATTCGCATTACCGAACAAGGCGAAGTGATTTCCAGCAAATACTCCAACCCCGAAATCGGACGACGTAATTTGGAAACTTTGTTGGCGGCAACGTTGGAAGCGACCCTGCTACACCATCACGGCGCAGATAGCGCGATGCCCGAATATCATCGCATTATGGAAGTATTGAGCTTGGGCGCATTTAAGGTGTATCGAAATTTGGTCTATGACACACCGGGATTTACAGAATTTTTCTTCACTGCCACACCCATTCGTGAGATTGCAGAGCTGAATATTGGTAGTCGCCCTTCTGCACGTAAAACCTCTGATCGCATTGAAGATTTACGGGCAATACCTTGGGTGTTTAGCTGGGGATTGACCCGCACGCTATTACCAGGATGGTTAGGGTTTGGCAGCGCGGTAAAACAATTCATCGAAAAAGAGGGTGATGCAGGTTTGGCGCAATTACAAGCCATGTACCAAAATTGGCCGTTCTTCCGAGGATTGATGTCCAATATGGACATGGTGCTTTCCAAAACAGATATGGGCATCGCGTCGCGTTATGCCGAACTTGTGGCGGATGTCGAGCTACGGGAACGTATTTTTGGTGCCATTCAGCGCGAATGGGAAATTACCGTTGAGATGTTATTTGCCGTAACGGGGCATACGACTTTATTGCAAGACAATCCTGTATTTGCACGCAGCCTCACCACGCGCACACCATACATCGACCCCCTCAATCACTTGCAAGTTTCCTTGCTTGAACGCCATCGCGCAGGTGATAACGACACACTGGTCAAACGCGCGATTCATTTGACGATCAACGGCATTGCAACAGGGTTAAGGAATAGTGGTTAACGCCCCCAAAGCTGAGTATGCGGTGCACAAAGCCTGTTCATAAACAATGATGAGGGACGCAAAGGAAGAAAATGAAACGTAGATTACTCAAGATAGGCTGGGCAATCGGGATATTCTCTTTAAGTGGTTGTGCCATATTGAGTGGTTCAACTCCCGCTTGTCAGGTGCTTGATCCCGACTTAGCACAAGGGGTTTATCACGGTGGCTGCCAGGAAGGACTGGCAGATGGCTATGGTGAAGTAACGGGAGAAAGCACCTATCGTGGCGATTTTCGAGCGGGTAAAAAGCATGGTCTAGGGGTAAAGGTCATGAGCAATGGCGACCGCTATGAGGGCATGTTCTATGATGATTATCGTCATGGCCTAGGGACTTACATATGGGGCAACGGATCCAAATGGGCAGGCGAACGCTATTCGGGTAACTATGACCACGATTTAAGACACGGCTGGGGCGTATTCCAATGGGAAAATGGTGATCGCTATGAAGGCGAATGGGAAAATGACACCCGCAAATATGCCAGTGCCATGGAAGTACGTCGTTTGCAAACCGAAGCTGCGCGACTACGTGTCGTGGGAGCAGAAGTGTGCAATGCCCGCCCTTTCATAATAGACGAGATATACCATCCTATGCGCGGCGTGATCGAAGCAGCAGGCCACACCAAACGTGTTCGACTCACCGCCATTGAAGGAAACGAAATGGAATATCGAGGACAAACCGTAAAAATTGGGGATGTACTCGAAGATGACTCGGCTCGTTGGCCGCTTTGTGGAAAGAATTAAACATGCGTCAGCATACCTTTAAAATGCGTCTCATAGCGTGCAGTGTCATGAGTGCGCTATTCACTTTGCCCGCAATGGCAGAATCCAATCTAAACGGTGAAACGGGGTATATCAATATGCCCAATGGTCGCGTCGAAGCAGATGGAACATTGCGCATGGGCTATAGCTTCGCCAAACCTTATGTCAACATGTGGAGCAGCATTGCCGTTTCGCCACGCTTAGAAGTATCAGGACGCTACACGCGTGTTATGGGCGGTGCGATGCCTGGCGCAGCATGGGTAGGGTACGGTGACTACAAAGACAAAGTCATCAGTGGCAAATTTTTACTGCTTGAGGAAGATTGGCATACGCCATCTGTCGCGATCGGCATGAATGACGTGATGGGCACGGGACTGTTTAAATCCCAATACATTGCTGCCAGCAAAAAATTTGGCGCACTCGACACTACGCTCGGCATCGGCTCTGGGCGGATTAGCGGTGCCTTTGCGGGTGCACGCTATTCCCCTGCCGCATGGGATGGGATCTCCCTCGTCGCGGAATATGATGCGAATAATTACCAACAAGATTTTCTGTCCACGGCAAGTCACGTCGCACAACGAAAAAAGGGCGTAGGCGTTGGTCTGGAATATCGTTGGGGCTGGATAACCTCACAACTGGGCTATCGTGACGGCAAACCCAATGTCAATGCTTATGCATCTATCCCTTTAGAGATGAAGGATTTCGTACCTAATTTCGATGAACCTGCGCCCGATACCGAAATCGTCGCGCGTCCTACAATGCAGCAATGGCAAAGCGATCCTCAGTATCGACAAGCCCTAGTACAACAATTGCTGGCTCAAAATTTCAAAAACATTCACCTGGACATCAACGAACACGAACTTGAAATCACACTGACCAATACCCGTATTGCCCTCGCCAGTCGATCCGTGGGACGCGCGGTACGGACACTACTGCTCCGCTCACCACTTGAAATTCAATCCCTTCGGGTGAATTACACCGTAGCCGACCTGCCTGTGGTGACCTACCACTTTTCGAGTATCGAACGCTTACAAAAATATTTTGCAGGCTTGGAAACACGCAAACAACTCGCTCCTAGCGTATCCGTGGGATATGCAGACAAACAAGCTGACAATACCGCCTTGTTAGACGAACTGGAACAATCTTACTCTCATAGCGTGTTGGATAGCGAAGATGGTAACTTGGTAAGTTATCGCAATGAAAGCGCTGGATTAAATCAATTTCGCCTTTCACCTGGCTTTGGGATGTACTTTAACGATCCCAGCGGTGCGTTTCGCTATGAAGTCTTAGCCAGAGCCTTATTCGACCAACAATTGGCGGATGGTTTGTTTTTTAAAGCAAGTGCGTCTTTAACGCTCTCACAAAACATCAGCGGGGTCACGCAAGCCTCGAACAGCTTACTCCCTCATGTACGTACCGATGTCGCCAGCTATAAAAAAACGGGCAACCTCAAGTTAAACCAAGCCCTGCTCAACCAGTTCTACCACGCTGACAAAGGTATCTATGCCCGTGCCTCCGCAGGGCTGTATGAAGAAATGTTTGGTGGTGCAGGCGGTCAAGTCTTGTATTTCCCTGAACGCGCGCCTTGGGCAGTCGATATTGCTGTTGATGCGCTGAAACAACGTGATGTCGGTGGCGGTTTTGCTTTCCGACCCTACTCTACAGTGACCGCGCTCGCTTCCTTGCATTACCGCTTACCCATTAACGGGGTGACTGCCACCGTCCGTGGCGGGCGTTTTTTAGCGGGCGATCTAGGCGGACGATTTGAAATGAAACGGCGTTTCCGATCAGGATTTGAAGTCGGTGCTTGGTACACCCTGACCAATGGCAATGACATCACCATGCCAGGTGCCCCGACTCGCCCCTATCACGACAAAGGTGTGTTTCTGATGGTTCCGCTGGATACCCTATTGCCCAAAGACACACAAACTTCCCTTCGTATGCCTATTTCTCCTTGGACGCGTGACGTAGGACAAATGGTGGCCTCACCAACCGACTTGTATGATGTCATGGAGTCCACCAATAATAACCTGCATGATAGGGATGGCTTGCAATACTTCTCCGACTTGGATGATAGCTACGACATGCCGCGTGCAGCCAATGCCTTTGACCGCGCACAGTGGTCATGGGATAACGACCCCAAACGGGCGTTGCAGACACTGAAATCCGTCAACACTTGGAAGAATGTTGGGCTAGGGCTCGGACTCGTGGCTTTTAGCAGCACATTAGATAAATCTGCGGATCGTTGGGCGGCAAAACGGATGGGAAGCCCGTCCAGCAAGGGTATTGCCAATATCGGCAATAACTTACCATTGTTGATGGGAGGCGTTGCGGGACTCTTGGCTTTAGAGGACAGCGATCCGCGCTTAAGCAAAACATCCTTTTCGGCTCTCGAAGCGGGCGTGATGGGTGTTTTAGCCTCCGAAACGGGGAAATACATCTTTGGACGTTCACGCCCACAAGTGGGTAAAGGTGTGGGTGACTTCCATCCGCTGCGCTTAAGCAATGGCAGCTCAGGCTTCCCATCAGGTCATACCACCGCCATGTGGGCCATGGTAACCCCTTATGCCCAAGAGTACCGAGCCCCGTGGTTATACGGCATTGCGGCACTAACCAACCTAGCGCGAGTCACAGACCGTAAGCATTTTGTTTCCGATACAGTGGGCGGTTCACTGCTAGGTTATGCCCTAGGCACTGCATTCTGGAGCTGGCATAAAAATAGTGAACCCCAATTAACCTTAAATGCTGAGAGCATTACTTTAACCTGGCATACCGATTAAAAGACTTGCAAGCTGCGGAATTTTCAGGATAATCACCACCTGCGGTTGCAGTTTTCAATCAAACAAACTTTTTAGGAGTATTATTCAATGAAAAAATTAAGCGTTTTAGCTTTTACTTTGGCCATGGCAGTATCTGGCAGCGTATTTGCGGCACCTACTGTTGGTATCGACACAACAGTTGATGGCGTAAAGTACACACATGGTACAGAAGGTGTTTCAACTGAAACGGGTCATACTTTTTCTCACTCAGTGACCGTAAACGGTCAATCTTTCCCAGCAGGCACTAAGTTTAATGTCATTAAAATGTCGAATGGCGCGTACGTTCCTACTGCTGCGAATGGCGTTGCAATCGGACCAATGGCTGGCGGAGCTGCTGCTGGTGGTGCTGCTGGTGGTGCTGTAGCTGGTGGTACAGCTGGCGGTTTAACAGCGGGTGGTCTGGCAGTTGCAGGCGGAGCTGCTGTAGTTGGCGCGGCAGTCGTCAGCAACACCAGCACGACAACACATACGCCTTAGTAGCTTCGTGCGGAACGACTAAGGCGTTCCGCACAGGATACTTAGATAGAAAAAGCCCACATGCGTGGGCTTTTTCTATCTACCGCAGCAACATTCTCCCTAAAGATCATCTCTATGCTAGATAAACTATTTCGCAACGACAACTTGATGCGTGTCCCTATTATTCTGTTCACCAGTTACTTTTTTCTACACGAGATCGCCAGTTTATACACCTTTTTGGGTCACCCTTCCCTCGCATTGGACAAGCAATTCATCAGTACTTTAGTCGCGCGTCTCTCACTAATCGCTTTTTTGGGACTACTGGTCTTTTTTCACTTTACCCGCTCACAACCTATTAACCAAGCCACGGGTTGGCAACCTAAAATTTCTGCCTTGCTTGGACTCACCTTAGGGAATTTTTTACTTTTACTGGATAGAGCAAGCCTGTCCCCTATGCTGGACATTTTGTCTGCATTATTTCTGATCGTCGGAAATTATCTGTGTATTGTCACCCTACTGCATCTAGGTCGCTCTATCAGCATCATGGCAGAAGCCCGTCAATTGGTCACCAGCGGCCCTTACCATTTTATTCGCCACCCCCTCTATTTGGCAGAGCAAATCGCCACGATAGGTATCTTTATGCAATTTATGTCATGGCAGGCCGCCATGCTATTGGGTGTACATTTTTTCTTCCAAGTGATGCGCATGTTGAATGAAGAAAGCGTACTCCTCGCCACCTTCCCCGACTATCTGCCCTACGCAAAGCGCACTGCGCGACTGATTCCAGGAGTATGGTAATGAACAAAATATATTGGTTAAGCGGATTAGGTTTGCTGGGCATGACCGCCGCGCTCATCGTCTTTACCCAGTTCGTTCAATCGCACTATTATCCACTGGTGCAAATACAAGCCCCCGACAAAACCACCATCACTTTTGTGGACAACCCATGGACAACGCAGGAACAATGCCAATCTGCAAATGAAAAAATGCGTCGCCCTATGCTCGCTAACTGCCCAACATGCCAAACCACCATCAACCTTTGCGAGACCCATTTAGCAGAACCTTGGCAAAGCATACTGCAAGATAAAGCCACGCCTTTTGATGTTGTGCATTCTGGTTCGTTACGCATGGCGATCGAAGCTCCCCAAGGCGCACTTGCCATTTGCGAAGCAATCGCGACACAAATTCTAACCAACAAAAAAGCTCACGCACAGTGCGTCCCCGCATCTCATACCGCCAACACCCCCTAACCGACCTCCACTATTATGCCCACCTCAGCTACTCACACCGTCCGTCATTTCCGAGAAGTGTTGTTATGGCCGATACAACTGATGCCCGTGAGCGCGCAGGGTGGCGTGGAAGCCTATTGGAAAAAGCTGGAGCTTCCGAGCGATGACAATCCTTGGCGTAAAGTGGAGGATGTGTTTCGGCTGGATTCCAGCGAATTTGAGGAGCGGCATTACAAAGAATTCGTGGCTTTTTTGCCTTATGTGCAACGATTTATCTATGGCGAAAGTCATCGTAACTCGCCCCATGATGAAGACGATACCTTGGGCGAATCCGCGATTAAACGCTTTCGGCGATATGATGTTTTTGGCTTGCGGCTGGTGTTGCGTGAGGGTGATGCGCCGCTGATTTTGGAAGTTAAGAATGTCGAATTGCTGTTTTTTGACGACATTCACGTGGCATTTTTGAAAGTTGAGTTGTCCGCCCACAACTTGCCGTTTGAACAAGCCTGCGATTTGCTCTATCGCTTCGGACGCGCTTATCCGACCGATTGGGACAGCGAGGGCAATGGCAAACACAATGCACATCAGGCAGCATGGCTAGATGGTGATGGCAAGGTGTTGGCGACTTCGGACTCGCAGCAACAAGCGAAATTTCTCAATTACACCCGCGAACACCGTTCACCTGGCATCACGGCACACTGGGATTTTCTGTTGCGCCCTCTTGTACTCGACCCGTCTAAAGCCATTGGAGAGTTACGTTATCGCCAAATTGAATATCATCGTATGCCGCTGATGGCGTTCTTGGCAGTGGAAAATCCGCGCACTCTAACGCGGGAAGACTGGTTGCAATTGGGACTGGTCGCCACGTTGCATCCCGACGATACCCTACCCGCACACGACCATGACGTGGCAGAATTTGAATCTCGATATTGTTATGACCGTTTTTGGAGCGATACCGACACGGGCACCAATACTCGTTTTGTTTGCACAGGCCGTGCGTTTATTGTGGTGGGCGACGCGCAAAGTCCTTATTTTCACGACGAAACACGCGGTGTTTTGTCGCAATTCCGCCACCAATACTTGCTGCTCTTTTTGATCGTGCACTTCCATCGTGCCGCGTTGCTGGTATTTTCGGATCGCATGGTTGATGCCGTGCATGATTTGGACATACGTTTGCCACAATCCATTTATCACTTTCGCCGCCGCATCTACGCAAGTTTCGAGGCACTGTTACGCTTCACCCACCGCTATTGGTTTCACGAATTATCCGAGCGTCCGCATATTCAAGCCTTGTACCGCTTGAGCAGCAAACACTTGGGCAATGACCCGCTCTATCATGAAGTCAAAGAGGAGCTGCGTGATATGAGCCAATACTTGGACAGCAACAGCCAGCGGCAACAATCCACCACCGTCGTGCGACTCACCGTGGTTACAGTTTTTAGCATGATAGGGACGGTGACCACAGGATTGTTGGGCATGAACCTCATTGCCGCCGCTGATGCGCCCTTATCGTTGCGTAGCCTGTATTTCGTTGGCACAATTATACTGACCACTTTGTTTATGGTACTGGCGATTTTGAAATCCAAACAACTGTCAGACGTGATGGATGTTCTAGCTGATGACCAAAAAACCTTGGGCAACCGCCTCGCGACCATGGGTGCAGCGTGGCGGCGAAAATATTAAGGCGTTGACGAGGCTTTATTTATCCGCATCTTCAATTTTCTTTTTTGCATCATCAGTGCTTTGCTGCACCGTTTGATCTACACCACTCGCTTTATCTAGGGCTGCTCGTTGCGGCGCGGCAATTTTTTGTTCAGGCGCGTCGTCGCACGCTGAGAGACATAACGCGATTATCATCAAAATATATTTCATCATTCCTCCTAATGTATTAGTGGCGAATTGTAGCTGGAATTACGCCTGCACGATAACAACCTGTTCATAAACATGGCTTCAAAACTGATGGCAACCCTACGTTGATGAGAGCTATAGTAGAAGGAGTTTCGGGATGGCAATACATTTGAGGCAGGCAACAACATATAATGCACTCTCTCACTTTGCTAGAGGTTCAATATGCAGCGTTTATTTTTGAGTTGGATGATGGGTGTCGCACTCTGTATGAGCACATGGGTGCATGCGGTCGAGTTGAGCACCACCATCTCCACACCTATTGCTGTACCGCATATTGCGTTACTGCTGCCACTGAAGTCCCCAGCATTTAGTGCCGCCGCGTCCGCTGTGGCGCAAGGTTTTATCGCAGCCTCAACCATAGACCAAAAAGCCTTGCCAGTGCGGGTATATGATTGCGCAGACGAAAACAAAGAAATCGTCGCTTTATATGCACAAGCCTTGGCAAGTGGTGCACAGGCTGTGGTCGGCCCTTTGACACGCAAAGGAGCAGCTCTGATTGCACTACAACCGAATATCAAAGTGCCTACTTTGGTTCTCAATACCATAGAGGAGAACAGCGAATTTCCACTATATTCCTTTGGTATGGCGGTAGAGGCGGAAGCTCGCTTAGTCGCGCAACAGGCGGCACAGACGGGGGTACGTAACGCGATTGTGATTGGCTCAATGTCACCCTTTGATTTGCGGATGCAGTTTGCTTTTGAAGAAGCGTGGAATGCAATCGGCGGAACAATCAATCGTGAGATTGAGTTTAATGGCGACTTGGGACAACTAGCAGACATGACTATGCAACCAGACACGCTAATATTCTTGGCAGGCAATGCCCAACAAGCGCGTGTCATGCGTCCATATTTGCCGAGCAAATTGCCCATTTATGCCACGTCGCAGATATTTGCCAATTATTCACCAACCAACTTTGAACTCAATGGAATTCGATTTGTGGACATGCCTTGGTTAGTGCAAGCCGATCATCCCGCAGTACGTGCTTATCCTCGTGCCAACCCACCGTTGCCTGTGGAGCTTGAGCGCTTATATGCCTTGGGCGTGGATGCGTTCCGACTGATTCAGTTGGTGATGCAAAATCAATTGAGCGACACCTTGCCGCTAAATGGTGTCAGTGGGGAGATTCAACTCAGTGGTCATCAATTTCTACGAAGTGCCACCCCCGCCGTGTTTGTACAAGGGCGTGCCCAATCTACTGATGCTGACACCACCGAGGTAAGACTATTCCCTGGTCAAGCGCGCAACCAGCCATGAACACAGCGGGGGCAGAGGCGGAACGTTGGGCGTTACACTATTTACAGCGACAAGGTCTGCGTCTCGTCACACAAAACTACCATAGCCGTTTTGGCGAGATTGATTTAATGATGCTGGATGGTGCGGTGCTGGTTTTTATTGAAGTGCGCTTGCGCCGTCAGAGCGATTTCGGCGGCGCGGCGGTCAGCATTGACTATCATAAGCAACAACGCTTGATTCGCACTGCGCAACAGTATCTCAGTACCCAAGCACGCACGCCCCCTTGTCGCTTTGATGCCCTAATGATGGAAGATGCGCAAGGGCGCAATGTACAATGGATCAAAAATGCCTTTGAAGCATGATGGCAAGATGTTGCATACAAGTGTTGTTAGTCGTTAGTTTTTAGTTTTCGGGACATGATCATATCTCTCTGAATACATGAAAAACATTCAGCGTGCGCTAAGCCCCCCTACCAACTAACGACGCTGTAGAAAAACCCGATTCTGAAGACCTGTTTCAGCGTTGGGTGGATTTTTTTCAAACCAGATCGTTATTTTCATTTTCGGCTTCTTGTTTTTATAACATATTTTCATTGCAAAC
>JAQTYN010000053.1 GCA_028688275.1 Gallionella sp.
CAGTGCGACAGCAAAAACGCGTTTAGAAATAGAAACAAAAACACGGGGCAGCGCCGACCAGCTGCATGAAATAGGCGACCCTCTTAAACTAGACACATTATTGTCTTGACCGAGGGGTCCACTTTATGAATCAAGAACGCAACTGCCAATCTTTAATGGTCGTTTAAGCTCTTCGTTAGGCAATAGTGTCGGTTGTGCAACAGGAGGAGAAACCTTTTCCTCCGCTTTACTAGGTGAATTAAAGCTAATCACTGCAACTATTGCACCAATAATTCCTGCAACCCAAGATGCTTTTTCAATTGTCGAATTTTCGCTCATATCTTCTCCTATCGATGACGATTACTGTCAACTTTTAGATTCGTGCATTATTAAACCACCTCCCAACTTGCTTTTGGTTTGTTGCGTGTTCACTGCGCTCAACCCTATCCACAGCTTAACCTCATTCGTAGAAATGACTTATTCCGACTGAAGAATAACCTCTTTTGGGATATTCCACAACAGGTTATTAGCATAGGGACATGCTCAGTTCCTTGCACAATCCTGATTACCAAATTTTTCGCTCCCTGCTTATCAAAGAACGGGAGCTGTCTGGATTGACGCAGGTGCAACTCGCTGAAAAACTGGGGAAACCTCAAAGTTACGTTTCAAAATATGAGCGCGGTGAACGCCGTGTGGATTTTGCAGAGTTTGTGCGATTGGCGGATGCGATGCGGTTTGATGTGTGTGGTTTTGTGGAAAAATATCGTGCGGCGTTGGTGCTGGTAAAATTCAAAACAACTGGGTTGCGTAATAAAGGCTCGTAGGTTGGGCTGAGGTACGAAGCCCAACGTTTACCGCGTGAATTGTTGGGCTTCGCTACGCTCAACCCAACCTACCGCCGTCTCACTATTTGCTCCAAACCCGTGCGAATAAATTCGCACCCACGTTTCGCCCATTGCTATTTGGAGCAATATGACGTGGGAGCGCAATTTATTGCGCGATTCGTCCTTGGCAACATCCATCGCGCAATAAATTGCGCTCCCACATACGATCTCAGCTTGGTCATAAAAAAACGCCCCACTGTTCCCAGCGAGGCGTTTCCTTTTTAACCGAACAAACTACTATGCGTTAGCCACTAATTCGCGTAAAACATAGGGCAGAATGCCGCCGTGGCGGTAGTAATCGACTTCAATCGGGGTGTCGATGCGCAGCAACAAATCAACTTGTTGGCTGCTGCCGTCGGCGCGGTGGATGGTCAACACCACATTTTGCTGAGGTTTCAGATTTTCGTCGATGCCGCTGATGTCGAAGGTTTCGTTGCCGACCAAGTTCAGGCTGGCGGCGGAGGTGTCACCGATAAACTGCAAGGGCAACACGCCCATGCCGACCAAGTTGCTGCGGTGGATACGTTCGTAGGAACGCGCCACCACGGCTTTAACGCCCAACAATTGCGTGCCTTTGGCTGCCCAGTCGCGGGAAGAACCTGTGCCGTATTCTTCGCCTGCGAAAATCACGGTGGGCGTGCCTGCTGCGATGTGCGCCATGGCGGCATCGTAAATCGCCACTTGTTCGCCGTTGTACAGGGTGTAGCCGCCTTCGGTGCGACTGCCATCGGCATTGGCTGGCAACATCAAGTTTTTGATGCGCACGTTAGCGAAAGTGCCGCGCATCATGACTTCATGGTTGCCGCGACGTGCGCCGTAGCTGTTGAAGTCTTTAATCGCCACGCCTTTGCTCAACAAATATTTACCTGCAGGCGTGGTGGATTTGAAGCTGCCTGCGGGACTGATGTGATCGGTGGTCACAGAGTCGCCCAACAATGCCAAGGCTTTCGCGCCTTTGATGTTGCCGTTAAAGGTTTGTGCCTCGCGCAGCGAGCCGTTTGCCTCCTCGCCCGCTTGCGGGAGAGGATTGAGGAGAGGGAGGTTGTCAAAGAACGGCGGGCGGGCGATGTAGGTGGAATCATCCCATTGGTATTGATTGCCGACGGGTGCGGGAATGCCATTCCACAAGGGCAAGTCTTTGGTCAAATCGCTGTACAACTCGCGATAAACCGCTGGATCAGTGGCAAATTTGCTGACTGCTTGGATTTCTTCGTTGGATGGCCAAATATCTTTCAAATACACGGGGTTGCCGTTCTGGTCATTGCCCAACGCGTCCGTGTCCAAATTGATGTTCATCTTACCAGCGATGGCGTAAGCCACCACCAACGGGGGTGAAGCCAAGAAGTTGGCTTTCAAATTAGGATGGATACGCGCTTCAAAGTTGCGATTGCCCGACAAAACCGCAGCACAGATCAAGTTGTTATCGGTAATGGTTTTGTCGATGTCTTCGCGCAACGGACCCGCATTGCCGATACAGGTGGTGCAACCGTAAGCCGCTACGCTGAAACCCAGTTTTGCCAAGCTATCCAACAGCCCTGCATTACGCAAATACGTCGTCACCACACGCGAGCCAGGTGCCAAAGAAGTTTTGATATGCGGTTGCACGGTCAAGCCTTTTGCCACGGCCTTTTGTGCCAACAAGCCTGCTGCCAATAACACGCTGGGGTTGGAGGTATTGGTGCAAGAGGTGATCGCCGCAATCAACACATCTGCATTGCCAATCGCCTGCTCACCTTGACCTGTAGGATAGCGTTGCGCCAATTTTTCAGCCGCTTGATTAAAGCCATTTTCCGCGACGGGCTTGCTGAATAAGGTGTTGAAGGTTTCCTTCATGCTATTCAGTTGAATGCGATCTTGCGGGCGTTTTGGTCCTGCCAACGAAGGCGTGATGCTGGACAAGTCCAATTCAACCACGCTGGTGTAGTCGATGTCGCCCGCTTGTGGGATGCCGAACAGATTTTGCGCTTTGAAATAAGCCTCAAATGCGGATACTTCCGCATCAGTGCGACCTGTGTTGCGCATAAAGTTGACGGTCACGTCATCCACGGGGAAGAAGCCCATGGTCGCGCCATATTCAGGTGCCATATTGGCGATGGTGGCGCGGTCAGGCAGGGTCAATGCTGCCGCACCTTCACCGAAGAATTCTACGAATTTACCCACCACTTTGTGACGGCGCAGCAATTCTGTGACAGTCAATACCAAATCGGTTGCGGTCACACCTTCGCGCAGTTTACCTGTCAAATTCACGCCCACTACGTCAGGTGTTAGGAAGTACACGGGTTGACCCAACATGCCCGCTTCTGCTTCAATCCCGCCCACGCCCCAGCCGACCACGCCGATGCCGTTAATCATGGTGGTGTGGGAATCGGTACCGACCAATGTGTCGGGGTAGTACACGCCGTCCTTGTTTTGCACGCCACGTGCCAAGTATTCCAAATTGACTTGGTGCACGATGCCGATACCAGGCGGCACAACTTTAAAAGTATCAAAGGCCTGCATGCCCCACTTCATAAATTTGTAGCGTTCGGTGTTGCGCTCAAATTCCAATTCCATGTTGATTTTCAACGCGTCTGGATTATTGTAGCTGTCGATTTGCACCGAGTGATCGACCACCAAATTGACAGGCACCAGCGGTTCAATGATTTTAGGATCTTTGCCTAAATGAGCCGCTGCATCGCGCATCGCGGCTAAGTCTGCCAACAACGGCACGCCCGTAAAGTCTTGCAACACAATCCGCGCTACTACGAATGGAATTTCCTCTGTGCGCGCCGCTTTGGGCTGCCAATTCGCCAATTGACGAATGTGTGCTTCGGAGATTTTTTTGTCGTCGTAATTGCGCAATACGGCTTCTAACACGATGCGAATCGAAACGGGTAAACGGGAAATTTTGCCGATGCCAGCCGCTTCTAGCGCGGGCAAAGAATAGAAAGCACCTGATTGACCTCCAGAAAGTGTGAAGGATTGATGCGTGTTGAACAAATTATGCGGCATAACAAAAGCTCCCAATAAACAAAGTTGGCAAAAATATCAGGGGCGGATTATAAGGCGTGACAGGCTTCCCGTGCGGATTGCGAGGATGAAATTAGGATAATTATGATGAGAAAAAGGTTTGGGAGTATGAGAACAGTTAGTGCCAGAGTGCAAAATGCAGACAAAAACACTAGGGACACAACTCCTTCCCGCTAGCAGGGGGAAGGCTGGGATGGGGGTTGAAAGTTTGCATCCGTGAGACGATTTAAACCCCCACCCTAACGCACCCCCTACTAGGAGGAGGGAACAAAATTGTGTGGATACCTATGGAAAAGGGAGAGAGAGCTACGCGACGGCCAATGCCGCGCCAAATAAAGCAGCCCTATCATTCAAAATGACTTTAACGGGCATGGCTTCCAATAAGGGGCGCATGCGCCCTTTATGCAAAAAGCCTTCCATAAACAATCCACTTTGTAACAACGGTAAAATTTTGGGTGCAATGCCACCACCGATATACAGCCCACAGCGACTCATGGTTTTCAATGCCAGATTGCCCGCCTCCGCCCCATACAATCGAACAAACGTGCGTAAAGTTTCCACGCAAATTTCATCGGTTTCCGCTAAGCCTGCTTGCGAAATAGCCGCCGCTGCATCGCCTTGCGCAATCGCATCTCGCAGCCAATGCGGTTCTGATACTTGGCGAAAAGCACGGAAAAACTGGTACAGACTGACGATCCCCATGCCCGACACCACGCGTTCCCAACTAACATGCTCAAATTGGGTTTGCAGGTAAACCAGCAAGGCGCGCTCGATTTCATTGTCTGGACTAAAGCTGGTGTGACCGCCTTCGGTGGCAAAGGGGCGATGTTGTTGACCATCCCAAAACAGCCCCGCCTCACCCAATCCCGTGCCCGCGGCAATCACCGCCGCATTGCCACTGGCTTGGGGTAAACCCGCTTGCAACACCAGCCAATCCGCCTCGCCCAATGCGGGCAAGCCGCACGCGGTCGCCTCCAAATCGTTTAACAAGGCGCAACGTTCAAATCCAAAACGCGCTTGCAACGCATCGGCATCAATACGCCACGGCAAATTGGTGGTATTGACCACGCGACCTTGTATCGGCCCCGCAATCCCCAAGCCCACACGACGCGGCATTTCTCCCTGCGACAGAAAATCCGCTAATAAATCATCAAACTGTGCGTAATTCGCGCTGGGATAACTTACCTCACGTTGTATGCTCACCGCTGTCCCTTGGACGTTGACGATTGCCAAACGGGTTTTTGTCCCGCCAATATCACCCGCTAAAATGCTTGTATTCATAAAATTCATATATTCAAATAAAATGGACGATCAATCACCAGAATCCCCGCCACCACCGCAATCCCCGCTATCACAGAGACCATTATCGTCGCGAGTGCTGTCACTGATCGAGTTCGTGCCGAGTTCATGACTCGCGCTGCTCCAAATACTGTCGTTGCCGTCTGTATTGCCGCTGGGGCGTTTAGCGAGTCTCTTCAGCAATTTAAAGGTCAAGATGGCAATCGCAGCTGATGCCAAAAAGAATATCGTTGTCATCCATCCTGCTTGGGTAGACTCAGTTGCTGCGGCAAATGCCGAATCCATCAGGAACCAAAGCAATAGTAAATACCAACGCGTCTTCATCATGGAGGGATGATAGAAATAGATTAAGGCATCAGTACAGGGCGGTCAGGCAATTCATTCGATTCATCGCCCTCTTGTGGGTAGTGCGCGGTCAAATACGCGGCGACTTGTTTCACGCCCGTTAATGCGCCTTGTTCAAAATTGCCATTGCGGAAATGACTTTCCATGGCACGGCAAATGCTCGCCCAAGTCGCGTTGCCCAATTTGGCGTGTATGCCGCGATCCGCGACGATTTCGACTTTGCGATCCGCCAGTAATAGGTAAATCAGTACACCGTTATTGCGCTCGGTATCCCATACACCCAGTTGCGCAAACACCGATAGCGCACGTTCCCGCGATGATTGATCGGCGAACAGCACCGTCAACGGCAATGCGGCTTCAATGGCAAAACGAATTTGCCCTAAATGCTGGGTTTCAGCAATGCGCACAGCCTTTTCAATAGCATCAAGCGTAGTCGAGGGAAACAGCCGCATCATGGTGGCGCGACGGTAAAAAAGATGCTGAAAAATGCGCTTTGTGTTCATTACCAACTCCCCGAAGAACCACCACCACTGAAACCACCGCCACCACCACTGAAGCCCCCACCTGAACGACTACCGCTCACCGCAATGACAACTTTCAGAACTTCAAGCAAAACATAAAGCCAAGTCTGTTTGGAATAATTTATTTCTTGCTGCTTGGGCTTGTCTACTCCACCAATGTTCACGCCATTCAATGCGGGAGTGCTAGGTTGGGTTACCTGAGAAATAAAAAAACTCACGAAAGCAAGTAATGTCAGCCCCAGTATGATGAGTACAACGGGGTTCAGCGGCGTTTGTTCAGGGATATAATGTTCAACTTTTGGCGGTGGAGGCAGCACTTCCCCATTCACCACCTTAATAATGCTATCCGTCCCCGCTGCTATCCCCCCCGCATAATCCCCTTGTTTAAATGCAGGGGTAATGATTTCGGCGATGATGCGTTTTGCCGTGGCATCGTTCAATCCGCCTTCCAAGCCGCGCCCGACTTCAATGCGCAACTTGCGGTCATTTTTAGCAATCAGTAACAACACGCCACCATCTACGCCTTTGCGCCCCAGTTTCCACTGCTCGACCACGCGGATGCTGTATTGCTCTATGGTTTCGGGTTGGGTGGTAGGCACAATCAGTACCCCAATTTGCGAGCCTTTTTTGCTTTCAAAGCCCGCTAATTTTGCTTCCAACGTTTGAATTTGTGCCGCATTTAACGTCTCGGTTAAGTCAGTGACACGCTGTTTTAATTCAGGAACGGAGACTTCGGCATAAGCCGAGACCATAAAAAGCATACCAAACAGCCACCACCAGCGGGCTTTCATGCTATTTCCCCTGAACGGCAGGTGCGGGGCTGAAATCTACCTTGGGCGCGTCGGAAATAGCTTTTTCATTTTCCACGGTAAAGGAAGGTTTGACAGTGTAATCAAACATCTTCGCGGTCAAATTGGTGGGGAAGCTGCGCGCCAGCACGTTGTAATCCTGCACCGATTGAATATAGCGATTGCGGGCGACGGTGATGCGATTTTCCGTACCTTCCAACTGCGCTTGTAAATCACGGAAACCCGTGTCCGCTTTGAGTTCAGGATATTTTTCTACGACGACCATCAAGCGACTCAATGCCGAAGTCAATTGACCTTGCGCTTCTTGGAACTTGGCAAAGGCAGCGGGATCGTTAATCAGCTCAGGCGTGGCGTTGATATTGCCGACACTGGCACGTGCCGCCGACACCCCAATAAACACCGCTTGTTCATGCTGCGCATACCCCTGCACCACACTCACCAAATTCGGCACCAAATCCGCACGACGTTTATATTGATTCAACACCTCGCTCCAACTCGCCTTAACTTGCTCGTCTTTGAGTTGAAAATCGTTATAGCCACAGCCTGTTAGCCAGATAGTGACAAATAAAATCAGTAAGTTACGCATGATGTACTTCTCCTGTTAGTCGTTAGTTAGTCGGGTGCATTCCATGCACTTCGTTCATCGCATGTGCGGTCGTTCCTGCCCCAAACCTAAAGCCGCATCAAAAAGACCGCAAGCTAAGAAGTTACGGGGGTATTGTTACTGCGCGGAGAACTTGCGTTTTTAGACGCTGTTGGGGTATTTAGAACTTAAATATCGCCCCGACTGAAAAAACACTCGCATACCCAAAAGTTTTTACCCCAGCATTGGAGACCGCCTCAGGATAGCCATCCCAACCCGCACGAATTGCGATGTTGGGTGACACACTATATTGTCCGCCAATACCCAATGTCACGCCTGTGCGAGTTTCGCCTTGGGTAGTAAAGCCCGCAGCCGTTATTTTTGTGCTGGAAGCACCTAACTTACCAAACAATTCAACGCTCGAACTGACGGGCAAAATACCCACTGCCACCAAGCTAAACGCATCGCCTTTTAGCGTCGCGCCCGTAACGGTAGTAGATTTGCCCACCCCAGTAAACTGAGCTTCAACCGCCAGATTTTGGTTATAACGATAGCCGAACAGACCACCATAGACGAAATCAGTCGCTTTGCTCAATGCCACATTACTGGTAAAGCCCAACCTGCCGTTACCCAATGTGCCACCCACATAAAAACCTTCATTATTTGCCGCAAAAGCAGGTGCAGCCATCATCGAGAACAGTAAAATTGCAGTGATTTTTTTCATGTTTAAACCTTAGCTTAAAATTAAAGGGAAGCTGCGAGTCAGGCGTTTTTCAAACGAAATTTTGTGTGGAAAATGCTTTCAAGCAGGGTGTTCATTTTACACAAACAATCTCAATGATGCCTTAAGTGTTATTCCGCCTCATGCTGCGCGGCTTCCGTTGCTGCACATTCAACTGCGCGTGTTCGGTTTGCCAGCCTGACAATTTACTGGCAGGCATGACTTGCACGGCGGTCACTTTGTATTCTGGGCAGTGACGTAGGGTGGAAAGCTGTGCGAATCCACTATTTTCCTTGTCAATTCAGGTGGATGTGCTGCGCTTATCCACCCTATTTCACAAATTCAAACTACGCCGCCTGTCCTGCCGCAAACCCTGATGCCCACGCCCACTGGAAGTTGTAACCGCCTAATTGTCCTGTCACATCGAGCACTTCGCCGATAAAGAAGAGCCCTTCGACCTCGTTGCATTCCATGGTTTTGGAGGACAGGACGTGGGTATCAATCCCGCCGCATGTCACTTCGGCTTTGGTGTAGCCCATGGTGCCGCTGGGAACGACTTGCCAGTCGTGCAATTTGGCGGCGATGGCGGCGCGTTGTTTGTCGTTGTATTGGTTAAGCGGTTTGTTATCCACTTGTTGTTCGCACCAGACATCGGTAAAGTTTTTCGGCAGCCATTGCACTAAGAAATTGCTGAGTAATTTTTTGCTGGCGCGTTGTTCAGTCAAAACCGCCAACATATCTAAATCGGGCAGCAGATTGATGTGCAGCGTTTCGCCAGGTTGCCAATAGGATGAAGCCTGCAAAATCGCGGGGCCGCTGAAACCACGGTGCGTCACCAGCACGTTTTCGCGGAAAGATTGCTTGCCCGCTGTCACAATCGCATCAAACGACACGCCCGTTAAATCGGCGTAAGGTTTCCAATCATCAGGGGCGCAGGTCAGTGGCACTAAGCCCGCTTTGAGCTTTGTAATCGGCACGCCAAATTGTTCAGCGACGTGGTAACCATATGGTGTAGCACCTGTTTTGGGAATAGATAGTCCGCCTGTCGCAATGACCAAAGAGGCAGATTCAAAATCCCCGCGTGAGGTGCTGACTTGAAAACGGGCATTTTTGCTGCTGGGATCATGTTTGATGACTTGCGGCTCGCAATTCATAAACCGCTTCACGCCCACTTCAGCGCATTCGTCGCGCAGCATGGTGATAATGGCTTCCGAGCCTTCATCGCAAAACAATTGCCCCAAGGTTTTTTCGTGGAAGGGAATGTTGTGTTTGTACAGCAGCGCGATGAAATGTTGCGGCGTATAGCGCGCCAATGCCGAGCGGCAAAAATGCGGATTGCTAGACAAATAGTTATCAGGTTTGGTATCCAGATTGGTGAAGTTGCAATTGCCACCACCCGAAATGCGGATTTTTTCCGCTAATTTTTTTGAGTGATCCAACAACACCACCGACCGACCGCGCAGCCCCGCCTGCATCGCACACATCAAACCCGCCGCGCCTGACCCAATAATAATCACATCTGTTTTCATCTTTATTCCAATTCATTAAATCCAAAGGGCAAACGTCCATCACGCAGCCCCGTTTGGCGGTCTTATATCACACACCAGCAGCAGGTGGCGCAGTCGGTGCGAGAAATTTATGGAATAACGGGAAAACAGCGGAAATAACGCTGAATAATTGGCGGTGTTTGCTCACTCAATCTGACTTGCTCTTCCAGCAATTAGAGGAATAGTTGCTTACATACAGTAGCGTATTAAACAGCGAGAGTTTAGACATGAATTTGGTTTATCTCACTGCAACAATTCAGACATAGGTTACCTAACAAGAACCTAACATGTAGCCATCTTACGATTCAATAGCGACATTGCACCTTGCAAAGCTAGGTCAACGGACTGTTGGCGTATTGTAGCCCGATCACCTTGCAGGTGGTGACATTGGGTGACGACAGCTTCATTTTCCATTCCCCATGCAAACCACACGGTACCGACGGGTTTCTCAAGGGAGCCACCGCCAGGTCCTGCGATCCCACTGACCGCGAGGGCAATTTGGGCATGGCTATGTGCCAACGCCCCCGCCACCATCTCGCGCACCGTCGCTTCGCTTACAGCACCATATTGCATTAAGGTGTTGGGTGACACGCCTAACATTTCGATTTTCGCCGTATTGGTGTAAGTCACAAATCCGCGCTCAAACCAACGCGAACTCCCCGCGATGTCAGTCACCGCCTGTGCAACGCCCCCGCCTGTGCAAGATTCCGCCGTCGTGAGCATCATGGCATGTTGGGCAAGTAGCGCGCCTAGGTGTTGAGCAAGTGGATTCATTTGATTATGTAAAAAGTGAGCAGCGTATTACCCTCGAAAGGGGATAGCCTAATGACTGTAAAATTGAATCCATTGTTAAGTCAACAAGCGTTGCATTGCGCAACTTATCATCAATCACTGAGATTAGAATTTCCGAGATACGGCAAATTGCGCGAGGGACAACAGACTATTTTTATAGGCTGAATCATCAAGATGAGCAATGGCAGCGCACGCCATTTCCGCTTCGAGTTGCGCTTGTTGACGTGTAAAGTCCAACGCGCCAGTGCGGTGAATAATCTCCAGCACATCCGCAAACTTACTCACATCCCCTTGCTCAATGGCATTCCGCACCACCGCCACTTGCTCAGGTGAACCATGCTGCATCGCATAAATTAGTGGCAAAGTCGGCTTACCTTCCGCCAAATCATCACCTAAATGTTTGCCTGTTTCTTGCTCATTCGCCGAGTAATCTAACACGTCATCAATCAACTGAAACGCGGTGCCTAAGTGTATGCCATACTTTGCCGCAGCGGCTTCATCTATGGCAGAAGCTTTGCCGATAATCGCCCCTAAGCGCATCGCTGCTTCAAATAATTTTGCCGTTTTGCAATGAATGACGCGCATATAGTTCGCAATCTCGACATCGGCATCATGGCAATTCAACAATTGCAAGACTTCACCCTCTGCAATGACATTAGTCGCATCCGCCAGTGTTTGCATCACGCGCATCTCGCCAACTTCCACCATCATTTGAAATGCCCGCGAATACAAAAAGTCCCCAACTAATACGCTAGCAGCATTGCCAAACAACGCGCTGGCGGTCGCCCTACCCCGACGTAAGTCAGATTCATCCACAACATCATCATGTAGCAAGGTGGCGGTATGAATAAACTCCACGACCGCTGCCAGATCGTGATGAAACTTCCCTTGATAACCAAACACGTTAGCCGACAAGACGACTAAAGCTGGACGCAACCGCTTTCCACCACTATTTATAATATATTCAGCAACTTGGTTAACCAAAACCACCTCGGAACTGAGACGGGTGCGAATTACTTGATCGACGGCGAGTGTATCGGCGGCGAGCAACTGCTTAAGATTCTCTAAAAACACAACTTAATCCTGAAATTGTAACGGTTAATCCGATGTTCGATGGTACGCGATTGATATATGAAGCGCGCTTTGGATATTCGGCGCGCATTGTCGCATAAAAAGGACTATATCGAACTACCTAAAAAGTCTCATCAACATAAATAAAAACAAGCAAGCAAGCGACCAACAGATGCGTCAAAACCCATCATTTTCTTACTTAAAGAAAAGGGTGATATATAAATATCGACTCTGACCTGTACTCGCAACCTATTGTAAGCAGCAGAATTTCCAGACGATGTTGAGTAATTAAAGAGAGTTAAAATATGAATTGTCGCCTTCCGCAGGCAACATACAATTCATCCGAGACAACGGAAGAGAGGGGAGCCTCTGAAGCAAGCGCAATGAAACCAAGAATAGAATCGTTTCTCAATTTCACTGCCACCCACTAGATAAAACGAGTCCGATTATTTTTGATTTCTCTCAATGAGAAAATCACGAAATGCATTCACTGACATTTTAAATACATTAAAGAATGCCATCACTTGCCCTTGAGTAATACCTGCATCTGCTAATAAATCAGCTTCTAAAGCGGGATCGTTGTCCGAATCTAAGTAGGCTCGTGAAAGGCGTTTGGATTTATTCCATTCATTTATCGTCTCAAAAGAAATTTTGGCTCCTCCGACCACATAATAGAGTTGAAGATCGCCATCAAACTTATTGAAGATGACAAAATTTCTACTTTCAATTTTTACACGAATCACCCCATCTTTTATTTGCTCTACCGAACTATAGCCCTCACCTTTAAACATCTCAATAAGTTGGCTGTCGGAGAATTTTTTAGCCAGAGCATCCTCTGCAAAGACAGAAGTCGAAAATGAAAACAACATACATGATAACAATACTGCAATACGCATTTTATTCATTATTAAGTCCTCAAATAGGTTTAGGGATTAGATTCACGTCATGTTGCGGGTAGAATTAAACGTGATATTTTGCACTAGAGCAAGTGCCTTGCAAAAATACCTGACATTAAAAAGTATAGATACTTTTACTTACGAGTGAATGGTTGGCTTTGCAGACGCTCCCGCATGGTCTTTCGACAGTGCGAAGGCGCATCACTAGAATTACGGTAAAATTCAGAAAAAATGCGCCCGCAACGCGTTATTTGAACTGACGACCACTATTCTAGGTGCAGAGCCGAGGCATTTATTTCAAAGGACAATATGTTACAGGACACACCAAGCGATCTTTCTCTTACCACTCCGCCGAATGATTTCCGCTTACTACGACTAATACTCATCGACTCGTTGAGTGCAGGGAAGGTAGTGGAGCTGCCCTTGGAGGGCGGTGCGGTGCTGACGGGGCGCAACGGACGGGGCAAGACTTCGATGCTGCAACTGTTACCCTTGTTTTACGGAGAAAGTGCGAATCGCATCGTTACCAAAGAGGGCAATAAAAAATCATTTTTCGACTACTACCTGCCGAACGCCACTTCCTACATCGTATTTGAATACCAACGTCCAGCAGAACAAAAACGCTTGGTGGTGATCTATTCCGACCCCAGTGCAGAACAATTGCGCTATCGCTTTGTGCGTCACGGTTTTGATCTGAAGAAGCAGTTTGTTACCATCAGCGGCGAATTGGTTGAATCTGCCAATTTGGTTAAACATCTCAAGATGGAAGGCTATCAGTGCAGTGAGCTTCAAATTAGTACATTAGCGGAATATCGGGCGATTATTCAAGGGGTTGCCAGCGGAACGCGGGATCGAGATCGACAAAAACAGTTAAGCAATTTAACCCGCGACTATGCTTGCACGCCGATCAGTAAGCCATTGGGGCAAATTGAAAAAATCGTCAGTGGCATGTTTAAACGTAAAACAAACTTTGAAGATTTGCAAAGCATGGTGGTGGATTGCATTTCTGAGCAAGAAGGTAGCGTGTCGTTGTCGGGGGATCGCAGCAAAATCGAAGATTGGCCGCGCCATTACCGCGCCTATCGTGATGTGATGGCACTCGCGCCTACGATGGAAGCGGCGGATGAGGTCGATCAGCAATGGCAGGCAGCGGAGCAGGTTTTAGGGGGTATTCGGGCGCAATATCAAAGTTTGCAATTGCATTTTGAAGCAACCTATCAAAACGTAGCTACCGAACAACGCTCGTTAAAAGAACAAGCAAATCAAGCATCTGATGCTCACCACGCAAAGCGAGGGAGCTTATTTGAGCTGCAAGGTGAGGCGCACAATAATGTGGAATTTTTCGACAAAAAAGCGCGTAGTTTGCAGCAACAGCACGATGAATACGAACGCAACGGCATGGCGCAAAAGGCAGAACAGGTAGCGCGTGAGGCTCAATTCAAAAATGACTTTGAATCATCGCAAAAACGCAAAGCAGCCTTGCTGGGCGAGCAAGCCGACATTTCCAATCGTTACAATGAGCTAAAACAAAACGAGCGGGATATTTTCAGTAATCTACGCGACGAGTTGCAAGCGCGACGCACCGAGATTGCTACCGAAAATGAAACAGCAGTGCAGGGCTTGGAAAACGATTTTCAGCGTATCGAAAAAGACTTCGCAGTAAAAAATACGGCTACACGTCAGCCGTTACAAAAAGCGGTTGAAGATGCCCATGCAGACTATGGACGATGTGAATATATCGCCAAAAATGCCTTGCCTGATCCCGCCATCACCGCACGTTGGGAAGAAAAGCGCGAACAGTTGGATAAAGCGCGCAAAGAAAAAGACGAACAGATTCAACAACAAACTGCGCTGAATGCCGCGTATCGCAAAGCCAAACAAGCCTTTGAAGAGCAAGAGCGGCATGTTTCAACGGCGCAAGTTGCCGTTGAAAAAGCGCAAGCAAGTCTTGCCGAAATTCAAAAATTTTACGCGCCCGAAGTGGGGACATTGCTGCATTACTTACGCCATGAACATCCAGACTGGACGTTGGATATTGCCAAAGTCATCCGCCACGATATTTTTGATCGCAAAGATTTAACCCCCAGTGTGTTGGAAAACAATGCCAGTCTGTACGGGTTGCGGCTGAATCTGGATAAGCTGGAAGCGCATCCTTTAGCGAATCAACAAGACGCATTGCGGGAAATTGGAGAGGCAGAAACGCGCTTGAAAGACGCGCAGGCAAAACTAAAAGCGGAAGAAGATAAGCTCTTGAAGTTGGATAACGAGCGTAAAGCGGCAGATGCGGCTCGGCTTGCCCAAGACCAGCAAGTACAACGCGCACAAAGTCGTGTGCAGCAGATTGAAAAGGAAGTTCAAGAAGCCAAGCGTCAAGTCGAACACAGTAAAAATCAAGCAAGAGTTCAAGCCGAGCAGGCTAAGGAGGCAGCCAAGCAACAGCTTGAAACACAAAAACAGGCTTTAAAACAGTTGGATGCAGAAATCAAACTTGCTGCTGAAAAACGCCAACAAAGTTACCAAGTCTCACGCAAGAACTTGCTTGCGCAGCGCGATGCCGATTTACGCAATTTGGATGAGCAACAAAAAACCGCCCAAAACAATTTGGATGCCAAACTCCGCGAGTACGATCAAGAGCGCGATGCGGCTTTGCAACAGAATGGCGTGGACACGGTGCGATTGAACCGAATTGAAGGCGAAATCAATGCGCTCAATAAAACGTTAGCCATGATTCGCCAAGACCGCGAAGCCGTCAGTCGTTGGCAAAATTGGTGTGAAAACGATTGGCCCAGTCATGCCCAATACCTTAAAGCCGCCGAGCAACATCGTGATGAAGAGCAACAGCATAAACTTGAGATTCAACGCTTGGATAGTGAGTGGAAAAAAAGCCAACAGGATTTCAATCACGAGATTGCCCGTTTAACCAAACAACTCAGCACACTGGAAGTCCAGCAAAAATCCGTGCAAAAACATCTGGATGGTTTGCTTGCGTATCCTGCACAACCCACGCCCGTATATGACCCAACATGGACATTGGACAGCTTGACCGAGCGCACCAACGAACAGTTGAAACAAGTGGCGCAGTTAGAAAAAACCATTAAAGAACATATTACTGCGTTGACCAAACCTTTTAATCAGCACACCAACACCGCGCCTTTTGATTATTTACAGAACCATCGGCACGATTTGGCGGTGTCGCCAGACCGCTCGTGGTTGCCGCTCTTCAAACACTGGTTTGGCGAAGAACATTTGCAATATCAGCGCATTTTGCTGACTGAAGCCAAAACCATCGCGGGCAGCATTGTGTCGTTTCACCAAGAAATGAACACTTTTCACCGCAAAGTGCAGCAATTTAACCGTGAGCTACAAAGCAACTTGGATACCAGTATGTTGTTTGAGAGCATCACTCACGTTAGCGTAGAAGTGGTATCGACCATCAAAGAATTGAAATACTGGGATGCGATTCGGGAAATGGCGGAAGCGAATCGCACTTGGTTGGATGGGCTGTCCAACGAGCTGCCGCCGAATGAATTTGCAGATACCTTAGGCAGATTGTTGGCACATTGGGATGTCAAAGCGGGCATCCGTGCGGATTTAAAATCCCTCATTCAAATACGCGGCGAAGTGACAGAAAACGGCAATCTGCGGCGTTTCCGCAAAGCCTTGGATTTAGAAGCAGTCTCGTCCAATGGCTTGTCTTATTTGGTGTTGGTGATTATTTTTGTGGGATTTATCAATCGCATCCGCCGCCAAGCACCTGTGAATATCGTTTGGGCATTGGACGAATTAAAGGATTTGGATAGCGGCAATGTCCCCGCCTTGTTGGAATTGCTGCGCCGCAACAACATCACGCTGGTATCAGCATTTCCCGATCCTGATCCCGAAACCTTGGCGTTGTTTCAACACCGTTTTACGGTTGAACCCGACCGTCGCCTCGCCGAAGTGCGCATTGATTTAACAGGGGAGCTTGACCATGTTTAAACAATTGATACCCGACCTGTTGGCGGGCAAGTTTATTTGCGCTTATACCGATCACGATGCGTTTTATTATCTAAATGACGCTCATAACTTTGCCGAAGTGAATGATTATTTGGGTAAAATCGGTTTGAAATTATCCACCACCCGACATGGCGGAGCATTTTTCTGTACGCATATCGACATCAACAGCGAGGATAAAAAAGCGGCAAAAGTGACGTTTAAGGACATCAAACACAACTTGCGCCCCTTGGTTGGTTTTTTGGATTTGCTGATGCGTACCATGCAGCGCGATGATTTATTGGTCGCGGGCGCGCTGATTGAAGTGAACCAGATGATGACCGTGATTGATGGCAATCCCAGTTTTCGCAATGAATTGCAATCCCTTGCCACTCAAGCCTCTATTTCCGACAGCAAAGATCGCGGTCGTCTCAGCAAGCTACTGGAAAAATTTAAAAACAACGGTTATCTCAACTTGGTCAATCCCGAACGGGAAATTTACTGCGTGACGGGCAAAATCGAATATATTCAGCAAGTCATTGAATTTTTAATGGAATACGGCGCAGTACCCGAAGTGGAAGAAACCGATACGCCACAAACAGGCGGTTTATTTTGAATCCGAATACCGCGACCAGTGCCGAAGGGATTGCTAACTATCTTGCGGTATTGCACAAACACCGATTGCTGATTGCCGATGCGTATCATCACAACACCCTCACGCGCAGCGACGAAAATCATCGGGCCATCAGTGAACTGCAACAGCATCGGGCATTGATTCCGTATTTACAGGATGAATTCCGCCTGTCGCCCAGCTTGAGTCGCCATTTGGATGAAGTGTCGCAACGGCAACGCAATTACGCCGTCAGCAGCAATTTTGCCGATCAAATTGAACGCTTGAAAAAATTAACCGATGAGTGTTTAAAAGCCAGTCACGAAAATCGGCTAGAAGACCGCGAAGGCTATGAAGCCGATTTTGATTCAGGGGTATTTGAGTTGGGGGAAAGTATGAGTTCCCATTTGTTGCTGCTGCGCACCCTGACCGATAACCGCTTTGCCAACGTCAATACACTGGCGGAAAAGCAACGCCAAAACGAGTATTACATCAAACAAGCCGAAAAGTTGGGCGACGCATTGTCGCTTTTGCAAACCGATGCGGCTTTGCTGGAATTGCTGAATAGTTCGACTTTGCTGACGCAGCTTTACATGATTTATCAACGCCAACTCCTTGCCAAACTGCCCGAATGGCGGGCGAATTTGTTGGATATTACCCAGACACTCCGAAAATATCTGTATCGCTTGCGAGAAGTTGCACCTGAAGCACGGCGTTTACGCAATTTCGCGCATTTTCTCAAACGCAATCCTGACTTTACTTTGCCAGAGGTGGAGGCGTTGCCGCATCTGCCTGATTGGGCGGGGTGTGTTGGGAATAGGGCGATTCACGCGCATCCTGATCTTTCCACCAATGCCACACGCGAAGCCTTGATTGACGTTGCCGCCAGTTTGCCGCCCGCCCCGCTGCATTTTGTACGCGAACGCAGCGCGGGCAGCCGATTGGTGACGGATGAAGCCCCGTTGGCGCAAGTGTTGCAAGCCAAACCTGTGCAACAAGCGTTTCAACTGTATTTACAAGCCGCGCAGCTCGCCGAAGCACCTTTATCCGCCTTGCATTGGAAACGACAAGCCACGCGCTTTGCGGCGTTGGATGACGAAGCGTGGTTGTTATATGCCCTGCACGCGGTGCAAATGTTGCGCCAGCATCGTGATGAAACGATGCGTCAGTTGGACGTGCAACGCAAAGTCGCCCCCGTTCGTCATCCCCATGACGGTAATATCGTGGTTACGGACATTACACTATGGAAAAAGCCCTGATTAAAGCGTTGTTGAGGATTTGCCAAAGCGATGAAAGCCGATTTAATCACAGTGAAATGTTGGCGGATTTTGTGCGAGAGTACAACATCGGACAGCCGCAAGGTAGGGCTTTTAACTTCACCGCGCAAGACAAAACCGAGATTGCAAGCCTGCTCGACAAAACAGCGGGAATTGATGCCAAAACCACCTCGCCGACGCAATGGGATGGATTAAGCCGCGTCGAGAGTTTGGCGTTTGGCAGCAATGAAAAACTCAGTTCCGCCGCTGTGCGTGACCACCGCGTGGCGATTAAGTCTTTGTCCAATCGACCTTTGTTGCTGAATGGACAGCACATTTTTTTACCTGATGGTTGTAATCTGGATATAGATGGGCGATGGGTGTCGCAACATTGTGCGCATCAAACGGTGCTGGTGGTGGAAAACTGGGAAGTTTTTGAACGCGTCCACCAAGTGAATTTTGATCTTGCCGCTGCGGGTGAAAACCCGTTGGTGGTTTTTCGCGGCAGCCCTGTTTATCAACAAAATCATCTGGTTGCCTTATTGCAGGCATTGAAATTACCCGTTTTTGCCTTTGTCGATTTTGATCCTGCGGGGTTGGTACTGGCGCAAAGTTTGCCTTATTTCCAAGATTTACTGATACCGCCGCGTGAAATTTTGCTCGCAGCCTTAAAGCAATGCACCAACCACGCGCGTTATCAGACACAGTTGAAACAAGCCGCCAGTATATTGGATCAATCCACTCACCCGACGATTACTGAAATTTGGCGCACATTACAAACCTTAGGCACGGCACTGCCGCAAGAATATTTTCTACGGCGCGACTAGCATGACTCCCCTACCCTCTCACGATTCAATATCACAGAATCAACCATGAAAATTCAAATTCTCAGCGATTTACATGTCGAATACGCGTCCTACACGCCTGAGTCCACCGATGCGGAGATAATTGTATTGGCTGGAGATATTTCTCAGGGTATCCGTGGCATCAAATGGGCAAGGCAGACATGGCCAGACAAAGCAATCGTCTTTGTGCCTGGCAACCATGAGTATTACCGTTCGGATATTGAAACCGAGCGTCAACAAATGGCGATGGCGGGACGTGCTTACAACGTGCATGTACTCAATCGTCAAGAAGCGATTATCGGCGGGGTGAGATTCTTGGGCGCGACGCTGTGGACAGATTTTCGTTTATTTGGCGAAGCTGAACGCCCGTTGGCATTACAGGTGGGAGGATGTAGTTTGCGTGACTTTCAGGTCATTGGGTATGGCAATCATATTTTTACGCCTCAAGATTCAGTCGAATTACATATTCAGGATGTCGCTTGGTTGACGCATAAGCTACAACACGAGCCTTTCGATGGCACAACCGTGGTGGTTACTCACCATTTACCTTCAGCCCAATCGGTTGCCGCCCGCTATAGCCAAGCATTACTGTCAGCTTGTTTTGCCTCACCGCTGGATCATTTATTGGGCTATAGCCGATTGTGGATACACGGGCATACCCATGACTCTTTTGATTATGAAGTGAATGGCACACGCGTGATCTGTAACCCTCGTGGTTATTGTGACGGGAATCTCACACCCAGCAATTCTCAATTCAAATTTCTCCTAAAGTTTAATTTTCCGAAGTCCATTTTCACCGCTTAATAATCAGGAAGAATTGAGGTGGACGCTATTTTTGAGAGCCATAAATTTCATCAATTCATCC
>JAQTYN010000054.1 GCA_028688275.1 Gallionella sp.
GCTGCGTGATGCGGGATTCCAGAACGGGCAGGCCATAGCCGGCCAAAGCCTCGGTGATTTCCGCGCCTATGCGGGTGCCCTTGATCGCACGCGACACAACGAACGCCGCCTGTAGCTTCCCGTCCGTGACTTCGATGCGCTGTTTCACCAGCTCGACAAGATCGGCCGTCGCCCAAATGTCGTAAGGGCTGGGCTGCACGGGTATCAGGATGAACGAGGCGGCCTTGATCGCGGAAACAGCAAGGTCTGCCGCCTGCGGTGCGCCGTCGATCACCACAAAATCTTTATGGCCGATGGCCTTTAGGTCGCGGTCGATGGTGGGGCGGTCGATGCCGACAACCGTAACAGTGTTGTCTTCTTGCACGGCGGCCCAATCGCGGGCGCTGCCCTGTGGATCTGAATCGACAAGCAACACGCTGGCCCCGCCCAGTTGTAGGGCGCGGGCTAGGTGGGTGGCGATGGTCGTTTTTCCCGACCCGCCTTTCTGGTTCAACACGGCGATAACCTGCATGGGGCCTCCTGAGTGAATGAAATTAACGCGCTTTTACTCATTTGAGTATAGCAAGGATTCGCGCTTTAAGTAAGCACTCTTTTACTCATTCGCTCATTTTCAACAACGCCCGACAGGGCAGGGCGTTTAGCGCCCTCGGCCGTGGTCTGGTTTCTGTGCCTGCTGCTCGCGTTCGCGCTGCGCGGCCTGCTCTGGCCGGTCGCGCTCGGGCTGCTGGCCGCCCTGTGCCGCCTTGCTCTTGGTGAAGTAGTCGCGGCTGGCTTGGGTGGCTTCCCGGCGCTGGCTGTAGCGGTCTTGCAAAGCCTTGTCGCTGAACTCGACGTATAGGCCGGCATCGGCCGCCACGTCGGCCATCATGTTGTTGTATTCCTCGGAACCGCCACGCAAGCGGATATGCGGGCCGAACTTGGCAAGGGCGAGGCGCAAGCCCTGCTCGATGGTGTCGCGTTCCTGCTGCCCGAATTCCACGGCTTCGCCCCGGTCGGTGAACATGGCCCGCTTCTGCTGGTCGTAATAGGTCACGTTGCCCTGTTGATCGACCTTGTACGCGGCTGGCTTCATGATCGGCGCGGCCTCGGGCTGCTGGCCGTTCTGGTGCTCGATGCGCTCGCCAGTAGGGGCACGCTGCGGGCTGCGCTGCCGGCGCAGCTCGGCCAGTGCATCGGCATCGCCGTTGCCTGCACGCTCGGCCAGATAGGCGCGGTACTGGTCGGCCGGCTTCATCCGATAGCGGGCCTTCAAGGCGTCACGCTCGGCGGCAATGGCCTTGCGTAGCTCTATGTCCTTCACCACCTTGCCCATGCTGGAAACCGACAAAGCCGCCTTGCGCTCTGCAGGCTTCAAAATCCGGTCGTTCTGAACGGCCCGGCGCTCGGCCAGGTATTCGCGGCGCAGCTCGGCGCGGCGCTCCTGCTCGCGCTTCTTCTGCTCCTGCCAATCCTGTTCCCGGCGCTCGCGCTGCTGTGGTTGCCATTCGCGGCGATACTCGGCCCAAAGGTCACGGCGCAGGGCAGGCCGGGCCTGCTGTGGTGCTGCATGGCCGATTTGGTCGGCATAGGTCTGTTGCAAGATCGGCGCGGCATCACGCCAAGGCAAATGCAGCTCTTGGGTGAGGAAGTCGGACACGTTCAGATTTCGCCGGCCGCACCGGATGCGGTCGCCGCCGTCCTTGCCCTTGGTCACTTCGTATTTATCGGGCATCACGCCATGCGTGCGGCTGAGGCTCGCCAGCAAACGGGCGGCGTCTAGCTCCCGTTTGATGATGTTGAACTCGGCCCGGCTGCTGTCGGTGCCACGGGCGGCACGCTCGCGGCGCTCGGCCTCATACTGGCCCACAACGCTATCGGTCTGGCGGCCGTCACGCTCACGCGACGGGGCCGGGGTCGGCTCACTGGCGCGGGCCTGTTCGGGCGCTCTGGCCGGGGCCGGGCGCTCTTGCTCCGGGTCATGTGGGATTTCCACGGCCGGGCGGTGCCTGCCGTAGAACGCGGCGGCACGCTCGGCAAGAATCGCCCGGCGCTGCTCGGGGTCGGCTTCACGATAGGCGGCATAGGCTTTGCGGTTGCCGCTGTTCATGTATTTCAGTTCGGCGGCCCGCACTTCGCGCCATTCCTGCAAGCGGTCGGCAATATCGGCCGGGGTAGGGCGGGGCGCTTTGGTGTCCTCGTACCCTGCGCGGATTTCGCCGGCCAGCTTCTGCCGCTTTTCAGCGGCGGGCATTTCGATGAATTCACGGCTGAAAACGTACTCTTTCAGGTTCACGCCCTTGGCCGCGCCCTCTGGCTTCACGTTGAGATATTCGCCGGCCTTACCAGCGTTGCGGGTCTTGGTGTCGCCATGTTCGGCAACGATGACGCGGAACTGGTCGAAGTCGCTAACGCCCTTGTCCAGCACGTCGGACAAGATGCGCTCTTTCAGGTCGTGATTTGCGCCCTTGAAATAGTCGCCCTTGTAGCGGGAAATAATCGCGCTCTCGTCGGTAAATTCAATGCGCCGGTTATCTTTCGGACTGGCAAGCCCATATTTGGCGTTGATGTGTTCCTGAAAGGCTTCAAGGAATTTTGTTTGCTGGTCTACCTTGCCGAACGGGTTTAGATTCCGCTGGCTCAATAGGTTGTATTCAGGGATGACGATATGAATATGCGGCTTGCGCTCGACTAGCTCGCCGGTTTTCTGGTTGGTGTAGGTTTTCAGTTTCGGCAAGTGCGCTTCGGCATAGAAGTTATATTCATCGCCTTCATAAGCCGTCATGGCGAATTGCTTAAATTCGTCGGTGATTGCCTGCAACTTTTCCCGGCTGATTTCGTCCTCTTTGAAAGCCAGCGTGATATGCAAATAACGCTCGCCGGTCTTGTCCATGTTGTTGATAACGGCATCGGTTAGTTCCAGATCGCCCGACAAAATAACGCGCTCGTCCAGCTCGTCCCGGCTGTAGTCCCGGCCGTCTTTCTGCCCGTTCTCTAAATACTCCTTTATCCCAGCATCGCCGCCACGCACTCTAATCAGCATCGCGGATTGCCTTTTTCATCAAGTCGGCCAGCGTTTGCAGCTCGGCCAGAATCCCGGCGTAAGTGGCCGGGGTGACAGTGCCGGCCAGCTCGGCGGCATTGGCGGTGTGGGCAAGCTGGTTCAGGTTGTTGCTGGCCTTGTTGAAAAGGTAAATCAGCCGGCGCTTATCGCTGCTCGGTGGTGTCCGGGCGACGATCTGCGTTTTGTTATTCAGTACGGCATCGCGGAAAAAATCGGATGGTTTCACCCCGGCCGCCTTTGCCTTGGCGAGATAGGCGGCATGGTCTGGATGGGCCAGCCGAAAGCTAACCGTGCGGGTGGGTTCTTTGGGCTTGCGTGGCATCGGCGCGGCTCCTTTTTGTCCTGCCCGTCAGACGGGGCAGGGCGGTTATTTGGCCGGCTGCGAAGCTGCCGGGCGGCTTGTGCTGCTGGTGACGAATCCGCGACCTGGTGGGCGTGGATCTGTCGCCATGCGGCCCGGCTCCCGTAGGGGGCCGGTGGCAGGTTTCCAAAGGGGGGCACCCCTTTGGGCACGGGATATGTTTCAAAACGCGGAGCGCTTTTGTAAACATATCCGACGTGCCTATCTGTGCCACACATCACGGCATCATTCTACTGCCAGCGTCAAAAGCCTGTCAATGCGCGTCGAATTGGTGTATAAACAATGGCTATAACGGTCTAACCATGTTAAAAACACGTTGAAACAAGGTTGATTGAATGGCGAAAACTGTCTAAACTTGTTGAATGTTGGCAAAGGAGCCTATCAGTGGACGCAAACGAGTTCTTAAAGAAGGTCACGCCAGCCGGGCAACGCTCCCGGCTCGCGCCCTTCTGGAACGACATAACCAAGCTCCGGCAAAGTGGCTGCACGCTAGAACAGGTGTGCGAATTCCTCGCCGCCAACGGGGTGCAAATGTCGATTGCCGGCCTGTCGAAGTACATCAAACGTCGAGAAGAGAAGGGAGAACAAGCAACCCCAAAACCCGCATTTGGTCATGACCAAGCGGCACGCCCTGCCGCTCATGACGAAGAACCGCCCGCCGCGCCGGATGCAGCGGGCGCAGAAACAAGCCCGCTCACGACGCGACAGCGCGGCGAGGCGCTGGCCGATCAGTACATGAAACCGGCTTCAACCAATCCAGCATTGAAACGACTTAACAAGGAGAAGAAATGAAAATCGCAGTTATCAACTTCAGCGGCAACGTAGGCAAATCCACCATTGCCCGTAACCTCCTGGCACCCCGCATTCCAGATTCCGAAGTGTTCGCGGTTGAAACCATCAATTCGGATGGAACCGAAGACGAAACGATGAAGGGCAAGGAATTTGGCGACCTGCTGGAAGCATTGCAGTTGATGGATTCTGCTGTGGTCGATCTTGGGGCATCGAATATCGAAGCCGTCATGACGATTATGCGTCTTTATCGCAAATCTCATGAGGATTTTGATTATTACGTCGTGCCAGTGATTCCAGAACCTAAGCAAATACGCGACACCATTTCTACCATAAACGCCTTGGCTGAACTGGGTGTGCCCGCAAAGAAAATTCGCGTCGTGTTTAACAAGGTGGAACCGGGCGATGAACCAACGCGAGTATTTGCGGGACTATTCAACTATCACGAAGCCGAAAAGCGTTTCACGCTTCGCCCCGATGCTGTTTTGCACGTCAATGAAATTTACTCGCGGTTGAACGGCAAAGTGGTTGATCTTCGGGAAATCCTGAATGACCCGACCGACTACAAAGCCAAAATCAAGGAAGCGACGACGCAAGATGAAAAGCTAGGATTTGCGCAACAGCTCTCCGTCCAACGGCTTGCAGGCGGCGTTATTGATGAACACGACGCCGTTTTCAAAACCTTGCTTAAATAACCGGGGGCACTCATGGCTAATACCGCTCAAGAGGTCTTGATTGCTGAATTGCTGGGCGACGTGGGCAAACTTCACGACGACATAAAAGCCCTTCCCGGCAATCTTGAAAAGGAAGTAAGCCCGGCGCTCGGGGCCATCCTCAAGGCCACGGAAAAGGCGCACGGCGCTATCGTCCAGCTCGGCGCAGCGGAAAAAGCCTCGTTCGGAAACTTCGCGGCGGCCGAAAAGGTCGCGCTGCGGGACTCTCTCAAGGCGGCGCTGCGGGAAGAAGCCGGCGAAGCCCTCGCCACTGTCGCCCGCGAACTGGCAACGTCGGCCCGCATCCATCAGGACGCGGCCAATGGCGAAAAGGTGCAGCGCTGGCAATGGATCGCCGTTGCCTTCGCTGGAAGCCTTCTAGCCGGGGCACTCGGCTTCTACGGTTCGCACCTGCTGTATGGCAAACAGATTGACGAACAAGCGGCCTTCGGCCGTGCCGTAGGCACGGTGTGGGACAGTTTGGATGCCAAGACAAAAGAGCGGATTCAGGCCGCAAGGGAACGCCAATGAAACCAGCACTTGTTCTAACCCTGCTGCTGCTGGCCGGCGCGGCCTTCATGCTTGGCCGCAACCTGTTCAATACGATCAAGGGCAAAGAGCCTGCAACGTGGGTAACGTGGGTGTGGCTCTGCCTGTGGGCCGTGGCCGTGCTGTATGGCCTCGGCTCGGCCATCCCCCGCATGATCGCCAGCGGCGAATCTTCGGCCTTGCTCTCTATCGGCGTGGCCGTCGTCGCGGTGTTCTGCCAGACCCGAATTTGGGGCCACATGATGGCCCGCGCCAACTACGCGCCCCACGGCCAAGAAACGGTCATCAGGGGCACGGAAGTTGTCGGCGGCTCCGATCTGCAAGCCCGTATGTACGGCGACAAGGCGAAGCCGGCCGACGTGGATATTGAAATTGGCGGGGTGGTCGTTCCGCGCATGTTGGAAGCGCAGCACATGCTTTTCAGCGGCACCACGGGCGCAGGCAAGACGCAAGCGATTAACCGGGTTCTGCGGGCCGTGCGGGCACGCAATGAACGGGCCTTGATTGCTGACCCGGCCGGGGGGTTCTTCTCTCGCTTCGGTCGTCCTGGTGATGTGCTGTTTAACCCGTTTGATCGGCGCTCGGTGGATTGGTCGCCCTTCGCTGAAATCCGGGCTGAATACGACTGCCAGCGCATCGCCAAGGCGGCCGTGCCGGATGGCACGGGGGAGGGGGCAGAGTGGCACCACTACGCGCAAACGCTGCTCGGTGAAACGCTCTTGGCCCTGCATCAGCGCGGGGAACGCTCGGTAAAGCGGCTGCTGCACTATGTCAGTTCGGCCGACATAAAGGAGCTGGGCGAACTGCTGGCCGGCACGCCGGCCGCCATCCTGTGCGCCAAGGGCAACGACAAGATGCTGAACAACACGCGGGGCATCATCGCTACCTATCTCGGCGTATGGCGCTACCTGCCCGACGCCGGCACGTTCTCCGTGCGTGAGTGGGTGCAGGATGAGACGCGCACGGGCTGGCTGTTCGTGACCTACCGCGACGATCAAATGGGGATGCTGCGCGGCCTTGTGGCCTCCCTGCTGGAACTCGGCATTGTCGAGGGCTTGAGCCTGTCAGAAAACCAAGATCGCGGCTTGTGGTTCGTGTTCGATGAGGTCGATTCACTCGGCAAGGTGTCCAGCCTGCGCAGCGGTCTAACGAAGCTGCGCAAGTACGGCGGGCGCTGCGTGCTTGGCCTGCAAACGGTGTCGCAACTGCGCGAAACCTACGGCAAGGACGAGGCGCAAACGCTGCTCGCCAACCTGTCCACCAAGCTGATTTTGCGGGCCGGCGACAACGAGACGGCCGAATATTTCAGCAAAGAGCTGGGCGAACAGGACATTGACCGGCTGCAAATGACCACGGGGCAGGGGGCCAGCACGGGCGGCCTGACGAACCCCGGCCATAGCTCGGAATCGTTCAATACGAACTACAACATGCAGCGCGTGCGGCAAGCCGCCATCATGTCGTCGGAAGTGCTGAACCTGCCCGACCTGCAAGGCTTCCTCAAGATACCCGGCCAGCCGGTCGCCACGGTCAAAATTGACTATCAGGCCATGCCAGAAGTCGAACCGGCTTATTTGAGTTAATGAGTAAAAATCCCTTAAATTCATCTACTCATTGCGCGGATTCGGTGTTATACTCAAATGAGTAAATACGTGGTGACAGGTTGGCTTCCCGCCTCGGTGCGCCTGTCACCATCGACGTAACCGCGCCAAAATGGGAAAATCGGGTATGCCAAAACATTCGGTTTTGGCATACATGAATAACAGTTTTGGGTATCGCCCATCTGCTCGACAGGCTCCGTGCTGCGCCCTGTCTGCTTTGCCGAACAAGACGGCATGCCACGCGGTAAGCGCGTTGTAAAAGCCCGCAAGGGTGCGCTCCCGGATGGGGAGCAAGACCGCCGCCGATGGCTGCGGAACGGCTGAACGGCCCGATGCCCTCCTTTTTCTAGGAGTGGCGAACATGATCAGTACCATCAAATTTCTTTCCGTCATTGGCGTAGCCGGCTGGATGCTTTTCGGCTCCCATACTGCCCACGCTCAAATTCCCGTCACTGACGGCGCATCCATCGGCCAGCAAATCGCGGCCCAGGTCGAAACCATTGCGAAGTGGAAACTTCAATATGACCAGATGATGAGCCAGATTGAGCAAGCCAAACAGCAATATGAATCGCTGACCGGCTCGCGTGGTCTTGGCAACATCATGAACAACCCGGCCTTGCGCGACTACCTGCCCGGCGACTGGCAGGCGGTCTATGACAGCGTGAAGAACGGCGGGTATTCGGGCCTGAGCGGCACGGCTCGCACGGTGTACGAACAAAACAAGGTGTTCGATAGCTGCGCGCACATCGTGAGCAGCGAACAGCGCACAGCCTGCGAAGCCCGAGCGGTAAAGCCAGCGCAAGACAAGGGCTTTGCACTGGATGCCTACAACGCTGCAAAGAGTCGTATCAATCAGATTGACCAGCTCATGGCAAAAATCAACGACACGCAAGACCCCAAGGCCATTGCAGAACTACAAGGCCGCATCGCCGCCGAACAGGCGAATATCCAAAACGAGCAAACGAAATTGCAGCTTTATGCAATGGTCGCGGCGGCAGAAGAAAAGGTGCAAGTGCAGCGTGCCCGTGAAATGTCGATGAAGGACGCCGCCAAACGCGAAGGGCTAAAAATCCAGCCCATGACCTTTTCCATTCGCAACTAAGGGGCACGCCATGATTTACGTTCTCGCTGCTCTCGTTGTGGGCTTCTACGCCCAATTGGTGGTCAATTTCTGGCTGGCCGTCCGTAAGTTCGGAAAGTGGAATGAAACCATCGGCCGCGAACACCATATGTTCGCAATGGATGGCGTTTCGCTTTTCGCGGCGCTCATGGTCGTATATTGGGCCGCTCATGATTGGTTCGGCTTTTCGCTGCCTCTCTTTCAGAAAGCACCTGCGGCAAGCTGGGAATGCATGTTCATGGCGGTGTCCTGCGCTGTAGCCTCCTTGGCTATCGGTTATTTCAACGGCCGCGAACGCTTCACAAACGCAACACACGCCGGCATTTCTGAGGCGGCATTGCGGTTCCTGGCTACCCGGCAAATCATTACGGCAGCCGAAGTCGCGCAAGGGATGCCTAACGGCCGGGTTATCGACATTACAGCCCGTGAGGTGCGCAAATGAAAAAGCTCTCTACGCTCTTGCTTTTGGCTGCGGTCGCTCTCGCTGGCTGCAATGAAACAGACCCGGTGCAAACGGTTGATTGGTACAAAACAAACGCCTCTGAACGAGCGACCATGCTTGCCAAGTGCAAGGCCAATCCGGGCGAACTGGCGGCCTCTCCAAACTGCATCAATGCAAATCGTGCTGAAACTGCGGTCGATGGTGCGAAGCGGGGCGGCCTCAACGTGCAGCCCCTGCAAGGCATTAAATTGGGAGGGGAACGAAAATGACTGCAACCACAAGCGTTTTCACCGCAATCGGGCAAACGATTGATAACGCCACGAATACATTTGTCGTTGATGTTGCAACCGCAACCATTGACAAGATTTATTATTGGGCGTTGGGCGGTTTAACGCTCTACATCGTTATGTATGGCTACATGCTTATTTTCGGGAAGGTACAAAGCCCCGGAGGCGACGGCTTGATAAAAGCCGCGAAAGTCATGATTATCGGCGTAATGGCTCTAAATGCCGATATGTACTTGAATGGTGTCGTGTCTGCACTCAAGGGCATTGAGGAAGGCTTGACAGCGGCATTCAGCGGCGGCGGCGGCGGGCCTATCTATGCGTCGCTTGATAGCAGCCTGAGCAAAGGCCTTGAGCTGATCTTGCAATGCAAGCAAAAGGCGCAGGAAGCCGGATGGACGGAAATTAGCACTTCCATTGGATGGTGGATTATTGCGGCCATCATTGCCGTTGGCTTTGCCCTGGTCGTTGTTGTTGGCGGCATCGCAATCATGGTTTCCACCTTCTATCTGAAAATCCTTTTCGCCATCGGCCCGTTGTTCATCATGTGCCTAATGTTCCCGGTTACTGCGCGTTTCTTCGATCAGTGGATTGGGTACGTTTTGAACCACACGCTTATCGTTGCACTGACTGCTGTAGTACTCACGCTTGGGGTCACGATCTACGATCATGAAATATCGAAAGTTGTGATGGACTCCGATCAAAACATGCTCGGCGTGGCCCTTGAACTGCTCGTAGTTGCCGCCATCCTTTACGCCGTCACCAAGGGCGTTATGAGCATGGCTAGTGCGCTGGCAGGCGGTTTTGCAATGGCAGTTATGGGTGTCGGCGGCTTGAGTCAGGCGGCCGGTGTTGCGGGGCGCGGAACAAAGGCAATTGGCGCGGGGGCCATGGGTCTAGGCCGTGGCGCAGCCGCTGCCGGAAAGTGGCTCAACCCAAATCAGGTAAAGGGTGGCACTCCTGCACCAGCAGGAACGCCCCGGCCTCCGGGCGGTTGGCAACCGGCATACAAGCAGAACGTGATTGAAAACCTGCAACGCAAGCGCACCTGAAAAGCCTTTCGATACCTCACGCACCCCGCTTCGGCGGGGTTTCTTTTTGGTGACAATGGCTCTGCCTCGATCGCGCCAATCTGTCGCCAGTGTGGAACCCTCCGCGCTTCGCTTGGGCAACCCCCTTCGGGTTGCATCCCGCGTCGGTTCTTGCCCGACTGGCTGCGGGGGCAGGGGTGGCGGGCTTCGCCCTTCGTCCCTCCCCCTTGCCGATAGGCTCTCTGGCTTCCATCAGCATCAAGGGTGAAGGCTGCGCCCGACATCCTCACCCGTTCGGTACTCGCTGCGCTCCGTTCCGCGTGCGGCTTCCGGTGTCGCCCTTGACACTGCTTCCAGCCAATACACGGGCCACGACTGGCGACGAACGCGGGCACGAAACAGCCAAAACGCAGCGGCCGTTGGTGACGGCTGCGCGTTGGCCAGGTCGTGAAGCTGTCGCCAATATCAGGCTTTGGCAGGCGGGGTTTTCTTGGGCTTCGGTTCGCCCTGCGGCTTGATCGCTGCCAGCAAAGCGGCGTTCTGTTCCTGCATGGCCTGCAACTGCCCGGCCAGCCCTGCGGCGCGCTCTCTGGCCTCTGTGGCGGCTTTGGTGGCGTCGTCGCGTTCGGCCTGCGCCTTGGTCATGCGCTCGGCTGCTCGATGCGCCTCTGTGGCGGCTTGCTTGCGCTGCTCGGCGTGCGCCTGCTCGGTGGCTTCCGCTTTGGCGGTGAGGCCAGCAAGGGCCGCTTGCGCCTTCATCGTCTCACTTTGAGCGGCGGCCAGACTGGCGGCCAGCTTGACGCCTTCGGCCTCGGCCAGCTCGTGGCGCTGCTGCGCCTTGTCGCGTTCTGTGCGCAGGCGGTCGGCATCAGCTCGCAAGCTGTCGGCCGTCGCCTTGGCGGCCGTGGCGGCGGCTTCGGCCTCGGTGTGTGCGTGGTTCAACTCGGCGCGCAGCTCGGCCGCCCGGCGTTCGATTTCCTCGGCCTTTTGGTTGGCAAGGGCTGCGGCTTGTTCGGCTGCAAGCCGGGCGCTGCGGGTGGCTTCCAGCTCCTGCCCGGTTGCTTGCGCTGCGGCTGCGGCGGCCGTGGCTTGGCGCTCAAGCTCTGCAATGCGTGCCTGTGCGGCTTCCAGCTCGGCGGCCTGGGCCTCGAAGGCTTCGGACTGTTCGGCCGATAGCTGGATGAGGTCGCTTTTCTCGGTTTCAAAGGCCACCTTGGCCGCGTCTAGCGATTCGTTCGCCAGTTGCTGCGCCGTCTCCCAAAGGCTTTGCCCCATGCTCTGCACCACGCCATGCAGTTCCACCGGCAACGGCTCGCGCACGGCCTGAACCTGCTTGCGCTGGTTCTGCCGCCATTCCTTCATGGCCTCCACCACGTTGTTCATGCCGGCGCGGCTCTCCTGGCGCACGGCCTCCACGCTCGGGAACTCGCCGGTTTCGCTGGCCGCGTGCAGGGCGTCGGCGGCGGCAAAGATGCGCTCTTTGATGTCTTGGGATAGGGCCATTTTGCGAACTCCTTCGGAGTTGGTAGGAATAATAGTAATTATACTACTACTATTACTACTACATCACAAAGAAAATAACTATTTCGGCGCGGTCTTCGCTGGCCGCCCGGTTTTGGAGTGGAAGGGGTGTCAAGGGCACGCCCGGAAGCCGCACGCGGAACGGAGCGCAGCGAGTACCGAACGGGTGAGGACGTGGGCGAAGCCGCACCCTTGATGCCACTGGAACGGCCCAAGCCTCTAGTCTGGGGTGCAGTCAAGGAAGCGAAGCGCCCCGCCGCCTGCATCCCTGACGACAGATGGCGAATCGCTCCCCTCGCTGGCGAGGGGCGGGGGGGAGTGGTGCACCGCGTCAAATGGGCCTGCTTCGTTGAAAACCTGAGCTTCTTTGATTTCGCAAGACAGATTCAGCGCGCCAAATCCTGCAGACCTCACCAAAGGGCTGTAGAGCCGTTTTTCGGCCTGCCCGGCCCTCGGCTGTGCCTTGACCCTCAAAAGCGTGCCATGCGGCCTCTGTGCGCTGCTGTAGCCCGTTTAGTGCGCGGTGCTGGCTCTGCCTTCTTCCTGATAAACCGGTTTTTCGGTCTTTGGTGTTGAACGATCGTCTGTTTTGGCTGTGGCGGTCGCGTACCTGGCGCGGCAAGCCGCGCTTCAAAAACAGTCATGGCCGTAGGCCATCCATTTATGGGGAGGGGGAGCCGCCGAAGGTGGGGGAAACCCGAAGGGGTGCCCCGGTCGCAGACCGCTTTGCGGCGCTTCGTTTTGCGCAGGTGGTCGAGTTATCCACGGTTTGGGGCGCTCCAACTACTTGTTTTTTAATATTTGAAAAAGCCTATTTGTAGCAAGCTACTTGTAGGAGCGGTGGACAACCCGAAAAAGCTAGGCGTGGCGCGGGTTTGCGGGCTGTGGAAAAGTCGGGCGCGGGACAGATTGCACGTCAAGGCGGGACAGATTACACGTTGGCGCGGGACAGATTGCACGTGGACATTTTCCAAAATCGGCGGCAAGCCCTTGGGGGACGGGCTTTCTGAGCGCGGGACAGATTGCACGTGGACAACTCTCGATATCCACAGGGTTTTTCCACAGACCGGGCCTGTTCGGCCGGGGCATGGTGACAGCCGGAGCGCACCAGGTCGGCGGCTCTGTCACCAAAGGCGGGGGGGGTGATTTCACGTCCGGCACTGGTGACGCCGGCACGGTGGCCAGCTCGCCGCGGTGTCGCCATCAGCATGACGCGCAGCGCTGCCGGGACGGCATGCCGAAAGGGATTGAAGCCCGAAGGGGTCGAGACTTGGAACAAGGCTCGATGCGCAGCACGAAAGCCCAGCCCCGGCAGCGCCGGGGTGAGCCAATCAAGCCTTGGCCAGACTCGACAGCTTGGCCCCGTTGGTGTGGGAAATGTGCAGCTCGCACGGCGTCAAGGCCAGCCCTACGGGCGTTTCCTGAATGTGGCCCTGCGCTGCCGGGTAGAACAACAGGACTTCTTTCAGGCGCAAGCGGAAACGCTTCTTGAAGTCACGAAAGCCCTGATCGGTGTCCGGGTAGCCGGCTCCAAACTGCGATTTCAAGCCGGCCCACGGCACGAAGGCAGACGAACGGCCAGACCGGCGCAAGACGAACATGCGGTAGGTCAACCATGTGTAAACGTCCATCGCCAAAGGCGACTTGCTCAAGGCGTGGAACACGCGCATGTCAATCGGCACGGGCGCGGCCATGATTTCCCGAAAGAAGCCCTCGGACAGCTCTAGCGAACTCTCCCAAAGCCCGCGCTGATCGCTGGTCTTGGGGTGCCAGAACACATGCGCCGACTCGGAAATGAGCAAGCGGGCCGATAGGTCGCTGTTGCGCTCGTCGGTGTATTCCACGGAAATAACCGACTTGAACAGGCGCAAGGCTTGATCGCGGAAACGGGCAATGTCGCGGCCGTTGTTGTGCAGCTTGAGGCGTTCCAGAAAGTCGCTTTGCGAGTGCCCCAAGGAAAGCGTGCGCTCCTTCGTCTTCACGGCCTCGCTGCATATCCACGCCAGAATCACGCGGGGAATGGAGCCGTAGGGGATGCCGTGCCGGCGACTGGTCGGCGCGACCGACAGCGTAAGCCGGCCGGTGTCGCGGCTGTAGAGCGTGCCGGCCGGTAGCTTCGGGTCGGTGTGGGGCAAGGTGGCCTGTGCCAGTGTGCGGGCCATGTAGCCCAATGCACCGGCCGCCCGCGCTTCCTCCTGCTCGATCTCTAAGGCGTCCTCGATCAGCTGGTGATGACGCGGGAGCATTTCCGTAGTCCACGGCTTGCGAATCAGTCGTTCCTTTTCCTCAAGACTTGGGAATTTGGAAACCGACGTAGGCGCGGCGGGCTTCTTGAACGTGCCGCCATCAAGGTTTAAGGCTGTCTGTCTCCCGCCATTTTTGGTAGTATTGGTCATGATCGTTTTCCTGTTTTGGTAATGGTCACGCGGCCTAATGGGTTTCGCCACTCCGGGCCGCACCAGCCCAACACTGTTAGCGCGGTGTTGGGCTTTTCTTTTTTCAGTGCGGGCCTGTTTCCTCGCACCAGTTGGACGAATCCACGATTATTTCGGGGTCTAGGTGCGTCACGTCGGCCAGCGTCGTGAGTGCCTTTTCAAACGTCCGAAAGCGCACCGGCCGGCCTTCGTGGGTGATGGCGTGCAGGGTCTGGCCCTGTCGGGCGTACAAGGCGAAGCCTTGGCCGTCGTTCGGGTAAAGCACGGCCTGCACGCGCTCCCCGTCCGGGGTGTCGCAAGCCGCGCTTAAGCGGTGGAACGTCCACGCCCTGCCCTTCTTCACTTTCGGTTCCATCTGCTCGAAAAATTCAGCCACAAGCGCCTCGACTTCTGCGGGCGTTGCGCCCAAGTTTTGATCGGTATTCATCTTCGCCACTCCTGAAAAAACCGGCGTTAGCGCGCCGGGGTTGGTAATCACGGCGTTTGTTGCGCCGCGTGCTTCACTCTCAAAATCTCGACGGTGCGGGCTTCGGCCAGCACACGATAAAAAACGATGTAGTTCGGATGCACGATCAGTTCGCGCAACCACTCGGGCAAGCCCGGTCGGCCATGCCGGCCAAGCTCTGGATGCTGTGCAAGCGGCTTGGTCTTGTCGCGCAACTCCTGCCCGAAGCTCTTTGCCCGCGTCGGGTTGTCCTTGCCGATGTAGCGCACGATGGCGCGCAAGTCATCGCGTGCCATTGGCCGCCATTCAATGCGGTAAGGCTTGGCCGTCATGCGCGCTTTTTCTTCGGCAAGGCGGCAATGTCGGCGTCCATCTCGGCCATGACTTCATCGTGCGGAATGCTCGGCCGTGGGTCGTCAATAGATGCCTGAAGCTCGCCGGCCAGCCACTGGTTATAGGCGGCGGCTTCGTGCGCTCCGCGTAGTACCTGCGCCCTCGCGTCGTCGCGGCTGTTGACCACCTTTTCGGCGGGGTTCCAGTCGCTGGCGTCGAACTGGCCGACCGTGATTCCAAGATCACGCAACAGGGACAGGGCAGCAATCGGATTGCCAAACCGGCGCGGCTCGCCGCTGCGGGCCTTCGACAGCACGGCACCGGAACCGCTGCGGGTTGCGATCTGAACAAGGAACGCCCCGCCCTGCCCTTTCAAGGTCACGCCTGAGACGCCGCCGGCATTGCTGGCAACGCGAAGCTGCTCAAGGGTCATGCTTTGCATGGTGTTCTCCTTATACGTCACTAATCAGATTGTATTCTGCGCGAAAATTAGAAAGCGTGCAAGCGCTCTAGGCAATTTGGGTGGTCAAAATTGACATAGCCAATTTAGATTGGCCTTTGAGTTATTGGCCGGGTCTGCTACGCTAGGCCAAGTTAGCTATACCCAAAAAGGCCACGACATGACGACAAAGAGGAAGGCGGCCAGCCCGGCCGCGCCGGTCAAGGTTGCCCGCATCTACATGCGAGTAAGCACCGAAGCGCAGGATTTGGAGCGACAGGAAGGCATCGCGCAGGCCGCAAGGGCGGCCGGGTACTACGTCGCCGGTATCTATCGGGAAAAAGCATCAGGGGCACGCGCTGACCGGCCCGAACTGCTGCGCATGATTGACGATCTGCAACCCGGTGAAATCGTGGTAGCTGAGAAAATCGACCGCATCAGCCGCCTACCCTTGGCCGAAGCCGAAAGGCTTGTGGCCTCGATACGTGCCAAGGGTGCCCGCCTGTCGGTGCCCGGCATCATCGACCTGGACGAACTGGCGGCCGAAGCGCAGGGCGTGCCCCGCATCGTCTTGGAGTCCGTGCAGGACATGCTCTTGAAGCTGGCCCTACAAATGGCCCATGACGACTACGAGGACAGGCGCGAACGCCAGCGCCAAGGCATTGAGCTGGCGAAGGCTGCGGGCCGGTATGCCGGCCGCAAGACCGATACCGCCACCCATGCCCGCATCGTGGCCCTGCGCGAAGGCGGCAAGAGCATCGCGGAAACCGCGAAGCTGGCCGGGTGCAGTCAAAGCCAAGTGAAGCGCGTATGCGCGATGGCCCGGCCAGCGGTTGGCGACAAAAAGGAGCTGGCCAGGTCGTGAAGCTGTCACCACGCAAGACAGATTCAGCGCAGGCGCTGCGCCCGCTCGTTGATGGTTGCGATTACCTCGGCAATCTCGATTTCGCCATTGATGAAGCGCACGGCTTGGGCTTCGCATTCCGGGCTTGGCTTGAACCCTTCAAGGCCCACGGATGCACGGGCGAAGTTCACTGCCTCCTGACGCTTGCGGCGCTCGGCCTCGGTGATGGGCGCGGCCGTCGTGGTGCCTTTACTCATTCGCTCAATTCCTCATTTCCTCAATCGGTGTAAGGGCCAAGAAAACGAACGCCGTTGAAGTGGATCAGGTGGGACGGTGCATCCGCCACCCACACTTCGGTTTCCCAAGCGATTTCGCCAAGGTAGCGGCCCATGATGGCCCGGTTTGGAAAGGCGGTCACATAGACCAGCCCGGCAGTCGATCCGGCAAAGAGCTTTGCCAGCTCGGCGTGTCGCTTGCCATCGACGGGGCCATGACTGGTGACAGACTCCACCAGCAGCAACCAATTTTTCGCGGTGAAGTGCAACACCACGTCCGGCATCTTGCCGTGTGAATCCACATCAATGCCCAGCCCGGCCAGTAGGGCGGCGTCGAAGTATCCCCACTTGTCGCCTGTGTCGCCGGCATAGACCAGCACGCTACCGGGCGCAAAGCGTGGGGCGAAGTCCTCGATGATGGCCCGGATCAGCTCGCTATGCTCGCCGGGGCTGAGGGTGATTTCTTTGCCCGGCGCAATCTCAACCGGGATGCGGTTTTGCTCGCGCTCCATCGCGTAGCGGGCAACCAGTGTTTCACGTTCGGACAGATAGGCCGTAAGGCCGTCATGCCATGCGGGCGTGCCAAAGGTGCGCAGCAAGGCCAGCGCGGCGGGTTCGATCTGATAAACCGCCTTCGGGCTGTTCACCGGGCGGTCTGGCTTGTCCGGGTTGTAGAGGGCCACGCCTGCATCGCAAAACTGGTGCATGGTCTGGCGGCGGAAAGTCTCGCGGGTGTTCGGGGCGTATTCCTTGCCGTAGTGCTCACGCGCCCAATCCATGATAGGCGTGATGCCCACAAGCGGGTTTTCGGCATCGGCCCACGCCTTGCCCGGCGTGAGATTCAGCAGGGCCAGCAAGGAAAGAGCGGAACGCTCGTTTTGCTGTGCCCTCGGCAGGCCCAGCGAAATGATGACCTGGTGCGCGGCCTCGATGTTGTTGGTCTGGTCTGTCATGCAGTCAATTTCCCTAGTTGTTCATCAATCATTTCCTGCGTGATTTCGTTGTGCCGCTTGGCCCATTTGCCAAGCTGGATAAGAGCATCACGACTCGGGTACTTCATCAGCTTGAGGTCGGTAGCGTTGACCTGCGTATGGCCGTTGAAGCGGCGGAAACTTTCATCGACGGCGGTCGTGTTCAGGAACACGGCCAGCCCTCTTGCCAGCAGCTCGGGCAAGCCGTGCTTGTTCTCATGAAAGAGGTTCATATGGTTCTCGAACCCCAGCACGGAATGATCGCCAAAGGCGGCGGGATCAACCACGCTCGCCACCACGCGGCGCTTTTCCTCCTTCGATGAAAACCGGCGCACCACGCAATAAAAACCGTTCGGATAAAGCCATTTGTTGGTCGCATCGTTGCGCAAGATCGCGTTCGGCTTCTTTAAGCCCGGCACGGGCCAGACTGTCCCGGTCATGCTCAAGTGGCCGGGGTAGATCAGCGGCACGGTGCCCGCCTCGGGCATGTCGCGCAGGTGTTCTTTCAGACGGAAGTCAACCACTGGCCCGGTCGATACCTTGATACCAAGATCGGCCAGCGTGTGGCGCACGCCGGGCGATAGCTCGATGGTGCTTTTCTTGGTCGTGGTGGGCACATGAATAAACCGCTCGGAATCGTCCGGGAAAACGATCCGCTCGAACGGGTGTTCGTTCGTGGTTATGTCCTCGAAGCTGTCATCGGTCGAAGTGGTGATCGTCACCGGCCCTTGTTGGCCGCCACGCTCAAGCCTGATGATGATGTTTTCCTGCAAAACCTCGTCATCCTTGAACGCCTTGCTACGCGAGTCGAATAGGTGCATGTGGCGAATGGCTGCACGCTCAAGAATGAAGTCACGGAACGGGCGGTAATACGGCCCATTGCAGAAGCTGCGCGGGATGATCGCCACGATCTGGCCGCCCGGTGCTGCCATTGCCACGGCCAGCGCCACAAAGGCCGAATACAAGTTCACCGTCTCAATGCCGACACTGCGCAGGGCCAGCCGGTGCGCTGACTGGCTGTTGATCTTCTTGTAAGGCGGATTGAGGATCGCATGGGTATAGCCTCGATCCTGCAGACCTTCGGCGGCTGCCAGCTCGATGTAATCGCCCGCAATGATGTTCGCTTTCACTCGGCTGTAACCGGCCAAGTGCTGCGCCAGATGCGCCCGCAAGGTGTCGTCAATTTCGTAGGCGGTCGCCTCCACCTTTTCAAATGCAAAGCCTCCGGCCTTCCATCGGTCAAGAAAGGCGCAGGACAGGGCACCAACCCCGGCGCCGGCATCCAGTAGGCGGCCGGTCTGCAGAGTGCTTGGCGGGAACAGTGACGCCATGAAACGCGCAACACTCGAAGGCGTCATGAATTGCCCGAATTCAGCCTTGTATTTCTGCGCGGTACGGGGTGCAACCTCTCGGCGCACGTTATCGGCCAGCTCAAGCATTTTGGTATTCCTTCTTATCGTCCGTAGTCATGGCCGGCCTCTGCCTCATAGTTGCCCTGCTGGTCGCGGCTGATTTCCACGTCGTCGCCCACGTCCATTTCTGCACCCTCTACCTCTGGAACCATCACGCGGTCGCCGTCGGCCTCGATGACGTAGGCCGGGCTTTCGTTCTCGCGCTCGATCTGCGCGACGACTTCACCGGAAAACGCCTCGTCACGGGCCAGCAAGCGGGCTTCGTGCTGCTCGGCCAGTTCCACCAGTGCCGGGCTGTGGTCGCCGGCCTGCGGCACGGCCGGGCCGCCGCCGTAGATGCCGCCAAACATTTGCACGCCGGTTCGGTGGGCCTCGGCCAGCTCGGCCAGCCGGGATATTTCAGGGTCGATGCGCTCACGCTCCATGCCGCCGCTGCTCGATGGGACGCCCTGCCCTTCTCCGGCCAGCTCCTGCCGTAGCTCGGCGTTCTCGATGCGCTCGGCGGCATACAAGCCGGCATAGTCCGGGCGCGGGTCTGCGGCCTCGATGGTGACGAACGGGGCGGCCTTCTCGCTGTCGCCGCGCACTGCGGCCGGTGGCAACGGGTCGCCGGCCGGGCCGCCCGCTTCACGCTCGGCCGCTGGCTGGTCGCGCTGCTCGACTTCAAAGGCACGCTGCCGGCACTCGGCCAGCTCGCGGCGCAGGTCAGACAGGCGGGCCGGGTCGGTTTCGGTCTGCAAGGCCAGCTCAAGCGTGTCGCACTGCTCGCGGATCAGATTCAAATCGGTAGCGGAATCACTCTGCCGCTCATTTGGGTATTCACTCATTTAAGTAACCGCTCCTTTACTCGGGAAGCTGTGCGACAAGCTCCGTCAGAACTTCCTTGACGGTCTTTCCATGCTTCGCGGCATACACCTTCAATTTCGTATGTTGATCGCGGTCTAGGTCGAAGTTCACGCGGGCGGTCGCAGCCTTGTCGGCAAGGTCGGAAAGGGTTTTTTGGCTTTTCCCGGCGCTTGGGCGTCCGGCTCCAAGTTTGCTATTTGCAGCGCTCATTTACTCACTCCTTCATTCGCTCAAGCGAGCATTTGTTTAATTTCATTCATCAGGGCGCGGATTTCCTTAGCGCCGTCGCTGTCCGGCTCGGCGTCAAGAATGGTCGTCCCTGTTGCGGCCGTTCCCGGATAACTCACGCGCTGCGTGATGCGGGATTCCAGAACGGGCAGGCCATAGCCGGCCAAAGCCTCGGTGATTTCCGCGCCTATGCGGGTGCCCTTGATCGCACGCGACACAACGAACGCCGCCTGTAGCTTCCCGTCCGT
>JAQTYN010000055.1 GCA_028688275.1 Gallionella sp.
AAGTGCCACTTTCGCCTTGAACTCGCCCGTGAAGTTTTTACGTCGGCTTTCACTCATCACCTGCTCCTCTTTTACTGCAGGCTACCATCTTAATTCACTGTCTGAAATTCGGGGTCCACTATACTATATACAAGTGCTTGCATCTGGCGCATTGCTTTGCATCCTATATTTAAACAAGTTATTTTCTTGGTCAAGTGGCGATCGCTAACGGTTTAGTCCCATGATTAAGATTCAAAACGCATCTACAGTTTGATTGACTTTCCCTTAAAGTGCCTCGACAATCCGAACATGATTACTTATGACGAATCGAAACGCTTGTTGAATCTCAAAAATCATTATCTGGATTTTGTGGGGTGCGAGGGGGTGTTTCTGGGTTTCACGCTGACCCGCGAGGATGGGCGGGATGCTTACGGTGAACTGCGTTTGCAGACATTGGGTTTGTGAAATGGCGTGGTGGTGTTCGTGGTACGCACGCCACGCGGTGGAAATGACCACATTATTTCGATTAGAAAGGCGGACAAACATGAAGAACGGAGCTATTGGCGATATGCCCCGCGTTGATGCCAGCGATTGGGCAAAGGTGCGCGCCCTGAGCGATGCGGACATCCACCATGATGCGGATAGTCCCCGCACCACGCCCGCAGACTGGGACGGCGCGGTGATGAAACAAGGCGGCGTGGTGGTCGGACGGGTGCGCGGGGCAAACAAACGCCCGACCAAAGTACAGGTTGCCGTGCGATACAGCCCCGAAGTCTTGGCTGCTTTCCGAGCGTCGGGTGCGGGCTGGCAGACGCGCATGAATGCCGCCTTGGCGGACTGGCTCAAATCCCATTCACCCGATGAGCTGACGGCGTAAGACTGACCATCGGATGAATGCGCCAAAAGTTTTTTCGCCCACGATTCCGTTCATGTCAAACGGTTATTTGGAAATCAAAAATCAATGGGGGGGGCAAAAATCGGTCGAGTCTGACCCACTACGGCTTCTTGATCGCTCGCCATTATTTACATCGCTATTCTGTTAGCCATCTATGAAACACTATGCCTTGATTTGCTTGCTTTTCCCGCTCATCGCAGCGGCAGAAGAATCGCCCATCACCTTGAACTCGCCGCGTGGGGGGTGGAATTATTTTGGTTTGGTGAACGAGGATAATGCGCCGCAAACCAACTACCCCAATCCGCCCATTTATCGCGGCAGACAAGGCGGGCGCACCATGATACAAGGCAAAGTCAACGACAAACAGCCCGTGCGCACCCTGATTGTCAACGGCAATCCCATGCGGCTTTACGCCGATAAAGCGGGTAATTTCACCCGTGGCTACACCTTGGGCAGCGGCTCGCAAAACATCGAAGTCCGCAGCGGCAACAATAGCAAGCGCGTGCAGTATTACGAAGCCAATCCCAGCCGCCTGTCTCCGCAACTGCGCATCATTTGCTCATGGGACGCGCCCGACACCGAAATTGACCTGCACGTCATCACCCCCGACGGGCAACACGTCACTTGGTCAAACCCGATTTTAAATGGCGGGGGCGGTTTGGATGTCGATAGTGTCGATGGCCCAGGCCCCGAAATGTTTACCGTCTATGGCACCCCGCACGGCGCGTACCATGTCTATGTTAACTACTGGGGAAACTTCAGCAGCAGTGGCTATAACTTTAATGAATCCGAACGCCAACAACCCATCATCACCGCGCAAGTGACGCTCATCTTCTACGAAAATACGCCGAAGGAAAAACGCCAAAACTTCGTCGTCCCCCTGCGCAGAATTGGGGATTTGAATCTGGTGAAGTCATTTATGTTTTGATAAAGCGGTATGGTGAGGTAAAGCGATTGGTCAGTATTTAAATGCGCACAGGGAGTAGTTTGTTAATGAGATTGTGGATATCAATAATGCCCAATGTTATTGCCAATTCTAAAACGGGTTTTGTAGAAGCACCGAAATCAACCAATTGATTAAACGTGACTTTATCTTGTTTAAAGACGGCTATTGATAGCGGGGATGTACCATCTACATCGGTATAATTTACCTCCGTGCCAGCCTTTAATACCATCGAGATGGCATCACGATTGCCGTTTAAAACCAAAAAAGACAAGGCTCTTTCGCCACTGCTATTTTGGGCATTCACATTGGCATGTTGATGAATTAACAATTTCACAAGATAAAAATTGTTTCCCATGCTGGCGGCTAATAGCGCAGTATTTCCCCGACCGTCTTGTACTTCCGTATTTTTGATTACTTTGGCTTTCAGCATGGCTTCGGTTATTTTCGCAAGCCCGTTGTACTTAGCACTCTCCACAAAAATTTCTTCTGGCGAAACAAAGGCGGTTTGCATAATCCGATTGATGTTTTCGGTCTTTTTCCCGACGAGATAAGCCTCGGCCCAAGCGAGATAGCTTGCAAACGAGCCTATCTTTTTTGCATCAAGGGTGGGCTTGATCTGATATGACTCCTTTGTCGTCTTGATTGCAGCTTGAGCATCACCTAGCCAAAACAATTGCAGTTTAGCCAGTGCGATCAGGGGTGTCGGATTTTCAAGATCAATTGCAATGGCGAGGTTAAGTGACTGTTTCGCTTCGGCATACTTTCGTTCGGTTGCATTAAGCGATGCCAATCTAAGATAAAAATCCGTTTTGACTTCGGGGGAAAGCAAGGGCGAAGGACGTGACAGTGCTTGGGTCAGCTTCTGTTTGGCATCCGTTAAATGACCTCGCTGCTCGTCAATCAAAGACAACAGCATCACAAGTTCAGGGCTGGTGTTGCCTAAACGCCGTGCTTTTTCGGCATGTAATTCCGCACAGGAAACACAGTGCATTAACAACGCTGCACGACCTAAGGTAATAAATGCCTCGGGCAATATCGGCTTGATTCGAGTGGCTATTTCTGCTTCTCGGTAGATGTTGGATAACGTGACTTCTGCTAAGTTAAGCTCTCGTATCCTCATCTGCAATTCCGCAGCCCCCATGTGTGGGTAAGCACTTTCAGGGTTGATCGTCAGTAAAGTTTCCAGTATCCCATCGACTTCATCAAGGTTGCCGTTATGCGTAGCCGCACTCAGGATTAGCTTTTTCGCCCATGCGTAGCAGTCTTTTTCAAACGCAGGATTTGAAAACGGCAGAACGGCTTTGCTGATGATGGGTTTACTGCCATCACGATTAACGAGGATTCTTCTAGCATTGCAAGATGGCTCATGGATACCTCCCGCAATCGACAGTGAAGTGCAGCTCATTAAGCACGCTAGAAACAAAAATCGAATCATTTTAGGGATACCACTTCGCCTTGATATTCTGAGCCGAAATCTTTTGGTTTTGGGACGCGTTTTCGAGCCTCCAGAATCAAAGCCGCTGCTTTCTTGGTTTCACCCCAATTTGGATTGCCCTTATTCAAGGATGACATCATTTTCGCTATTATATCAACGTCATCCATGCCTCTAACCCATGGGTTGGCTCCCGCTTTAAGTAAAATTGTAGCAACCTCTGATTTCGCACCTTCAAGTAGCGATGACTGTTTGCTTGGAATATAAATGTTAACATTTACATGATATTCGTTGACCAACAAACGTACCGCTTCTACGTCGTTCCAACTCACAGCTGAAGAAAGTATCGTGTGGCCATATTTATCTGGGATAGTTGGATCTGCGCCATGTTGCAATAAATAGTTTAGTAAAATAGGAGCCGATTTACCAGACTCTTGATTCATTGAAAGCGCGAGGCTAGACAAGGGACGGTTCAAATTTAATCTCGCACCTTTACTTATCAATAATTTAACCATTTCAAAATAATTGCGAATTATTGGATAATAAATCGGGGTGTCTCCATCTCCATCTGCATAGTTGAGGTTAGCTCCTTTGGTAATTAGCTGCTTAGCTAAGTCTAAATGATTCGCTGAGGCAGCCATAAACAATGCCGTACTATCTAACCCTCTGGGTACGACATCAACGTTTTTGATGATTCTATTTTTCAATAACGCCATTGATGCGTTGGGTTGCCCTTTTACCGACGCATTCATCACAAACGCATATTCAGCGGTAACACCCGTTTGATCCGTAATTGCTTTTGGAGTGAGTGGTTTTTTCTGTGCCTGTAGATATTTGCTTGGATTTTGTTGCGCATCCCCCCATTTGTAATACTCCGCCAAGCCTAGACCAGTGTGAGCGGCACCAAACTCCATTAGCTTCAATGCCTGCTCAAAATAAACGATTGCTTGATCAAATTGATCTGTATTGGAGGTCAAAAACCATCCTGCATTGTTAAGCAACCATGGAGAATCGTTAAAAGCCAGTTCCGCAGACTTGGTATAAGCTTCGGCGGCACCAATAATGTTGGCAGGGGTCTTTTCGCTCAGCATCTTCCCCAGCCAAGAATACATATTCGCTTTGCGAATATTATCGTCATAGGTATCAATAGCTTGATGGTACCAACGCTCTGATTCAGCCCAAAGCTCAACTGGATCTCCAAAGTTAACCCCTGATTGCGATGATTCTTTTAGCATAGCCTTGGCCCACTCTTCTGTCGAGCGAGCCATTACAAACATGGCTTCTGGCTTATTCGGAGCGAGTGTAATCGCTTTAAGAGCCGCCTCCCTTGCATATTTAATTCTACCTTGTTCTATCAATACCTTAGCGATAACAACATACGCATCAGGAATGTTCTGATCGAGTTTTAGTGCGCGCTGGGCTAAGGTATAAGCATCTGAATAGCTACCATTTTGCATACCAGCAAGCCTAAATTTGAGATCGGCGAATGCGGCATAAGGGTAGCCACTGTTTGGATTCCTAGAGACCAAGTCGGTGAGCATTTTGTATGCCTTTTCGAGGGCATCTCCTTTGCCGCTATATTGGTTGATAAGGTTCAAAGACTCATCGTATATTTTTTGATCGCTCAGACTAAGCTTTGTGTTCGCTGATGCTGGCACACTGGAGATGCCTTCTGCTTGTGAATTGAAAGCTGACAAAGACAAAATGCCGCAAAGGGCAACAATGCGCGCTGATCGAGTAAAGGTGTTCATTTTATTCATTGTATGAGGTATGTGATGTAGGGCAATTGTCAATAATCGCAGGCATTTGAACAGCTTTGAAAAACAACTTCAAGCTTGATTTTTTGTGTAACCTTAACGAATTGAATATAAAATAAATTTATTTTTTGAAAGTGGCAATCCCTGTATTTTTGCCTGCGCGACGTTGTTTCGACACAATTGGGATGGGATTTTCAGGTCTAGCCGCCCGTTAAAGGAAGTTGGTTGAAACAGGTGTGCTTTGTTAAGGATGGAAGAAACGCCGCCAGTGTAAGTTTATTTTGGCTTTGTGATGATTATCACAGACTGCTTGCTTACTAGGCTTTAATCTGCGCACCTTAACATCTTCCCAAGGAGTTCAAAATGAAAGCAAATGCAGGTACGATTGATCGCGCACTGCGCGTTATTGCAGGATTGGCACTGATAGGCGCAACCATCATGGGGATGCTGCCAGTTTGGGGTTATATCGGCGTGGTGCCTTTGTTGACAGGCTTGTTTGGTTTTTGCCCAGCTTACACTTTGTTAGGTATCAATACCTGCCCAATGAAAAAGTAAGCTTTGGATACCACGGTTTTCGAATAACTAATAGTCTCCCTCCCAATTTCACCCGATTTTTTCGGGTGTTTTTTTGTTAATCTACCGAGCGTAAATATGAAAAAGCTAATTGTACTTTCCCTGATTGCCATGACCAGTAGCATGGCGGTTCAAGCTGAAGACCTCAGCAAATATCAAGCAGAAACCCAAGCAGTGGTGATGCCATTTCTCAAACAATTGGGCGCAGCCAATCAACAAGCCATTGCCAACGGTGGGCATGAGTCTGCGGTGGGCGTGTGTAAAGAAATTGCGCCGCAGTTGGCAGGGGATGTGTCGCGTCAAACAGGCTGGAAAGTGTCTCGTGTCAGCTTGAAAGTGCGCAATCCTATGTTGGGCACGCCTGATGCGTGGGAGCAGAAAGCCCTGCAAGATTTTGAAGCGCGTTTGGCTAAAGGCGAGAAGGCGGACGGTTTTGTGGTATCCGAAGTCGTCGAGGAACCCGCAGGTAAGTTTTATCGTTTTATGAAGGCGATTCCGTTGCAACAAGGGTGTGTGGCATGCCACGGCACGAGCGAACAAATTTCCGATGGCATGAAAGCCAAGTTAAAAACTGAATACCCCAACGATAAAGCCACAGGCTACAGCGTGGGACAAATTCGCGGCGCAGTCAGCGTGAAACGCCCGTTATAATTGGAAAAGCTTCAAAAAACTCGTCATTCCCGCGAAGGCGGGAATCCAGTTTGTTGATTTAAGGCGGTGCTGATTTATTCGGTTTTGTAATTTTTGCCGAAGCAAAAATGCTTTTGTATCAACGGACTGGATTCCGACTTTGCGAGCATCTACTTCGCAGATTGCCTGCTTAACCCATGCGTCGGAATGACGAATAAATCAGTGTCACCTTAATTTTATAAAAGGAATCAAATATGTCCATGACTTTGCATGAGTTGGTTGCAGAAGCCAAAAGCCAAATTAGTGAAATTGATGTTGCCACAGCGGCGCAAGTGATTTCACAAGGTGTGACGCTGATCGATATTCGCGAACCCAGTGAATATGATGTGGCGCATTTGTCAGGTGCGTTAAATATTCCGCGTGGTGTGTTGGAATTTAAAACCGTCGATCATCCTGCATTAGCGGCTAAAGATCGCAAAATCGTGCTTTATTGCCGTTCGGGTGGACGTTCTGCCTTGTCCACATTGAATTTGCAACGTTTGGGTTATAGCCAAGTGATTTCGATGGCGGGTGGAATTGAAGCTTGGGTTGCGGCGAATCAAGCCGTCGTCACCGATGCGACTTCTTACAAGGGTTAGTCTTTTGGGAGCAGCATAAACGCATTGACGCAAATCGGCGGCTTATGTTCTAATCCGCGCCCTCAAAAAGGGCGGTTAGCTCAGGGGTAGAGCACTGCCTTCACACGGCAGGGGTCACTGGTTCGAACCCAGTATCGCCCACCAATCAAGGGGAGCTCTAAAAGCTCAAAGTTCTAGCAACGCAGTATTGTGACGAAGTTTTGATTTTTAGAGATTCCCGTAAACAAAGGGTTATCGTGCAGACGGTAACCCTTTGTTATTTTCCAGCGGTAAAAGATGTTTTTGGGATACGATAATCGTATCAAAACCTTTGATTTTTACGATGCAATCTATATGAATTCAATACGGTTAATAGTGGGCTTAGGCAATCCTGGGCGGGAATATGAAGAGACGCGGCATAACGTCGGGTTTTGGTGGGTGGATGCCTTAGCTCAGGATCATAAGCTGAATTTCAGAATGGAAGCTAAATTCCAAGGCATGACAGCGCGGGGCGTGGTGCACGAACATGAATTGATTTTGTTGAAGCCGCAAACTTTTATGAATTTGAGTGGGCGAGCCGTCGCCGCTGTAGCGCAATTTTACAAAATACCGCCTGCGCAAATTTTGGTGGTACACGATGAATTGGACTTGCCACCTGGCGTGGCGAAGCTCAAATCAGGTGGCGGGCATGGTGGGCATAACGGGCTGAAGGATATTATCGCTCAGCTGGGCACGAAAGATTTTTGGCGGTTGCGTATCGGCATCGGTCATCCAGGGGATAGAGCCGAAGTATCTAATTATGTGTTGCATGCCCCACGCCGCGAGGAGTTGGAGGTGATTGAGCCCGCTTTGTGGGACGCGCATCGTGTGGCGGATTTGCTGGTGGAAGGCAAAATGGAAGACGCGATGCAAAAACTGCATAGCAACAAAGTGCGCTAGGATTTGCCCCGCCGCGTCTGCACAGGTAAAATCTCGCCCTTTCGCGCAGCAAGCGCGGTTTTTAAAATAATTAGGTAAATCAACGTGCGACCGATATTAAAATCAACCAAGCTGAGTAACGTGTGCTATGACATTCGCGGACCCGTCATGGAGCGCGCCAAGCAAATGGAAGAAGAAGGGCAACGCATCATCAAGCTCAATATCGGCAATCTTGCGCCGTTTGGCTTCGAAGCGCCCGAAGAAATTCAGCAAGATGTGATTCTGAATTTGCCGAATTCCTCAGGCTATTCCGATTCCAAAGGCATGTTTGCGGCGCGCAAAGCCATCATGCATTATTGCCAAGCTAAAAAAATCGCGGGTGTTACGCTAGAAGATATTTATATTGGCAATGGCGCGTCAGAATTGATTGTCATGGCCATGCAAGGGTTGCTCAATACGGGCGATGAAGTGCTGGTGCCTGCGCCCGATTATCCGTTGTGGACGGCATCTGTGACATTGGCGGGCGGTACACCGCGTCATTATATTTGCGATGAACAAGCAGAATGGATGCCTGATATTGAGGATATGCGCCGCAAGATAACCCCGAATACGCGGGCAATCGTGGTCATCAATCCCAATAACCCGACAGGCGCGTTGTATTCCGATGCGTTGTTGTTGGAAATCATTGAACTGGCGCGTCAACATCAGTTGATTATTTTCGCCGACGAAATCTACGACAAAATGTTGTACGACGGTGCGACCCATACTTCCATGGCTTCTTTAGCGGACGATGTGTTGTTCGTTACCATGAACGGACTGTCGAAAAACTACCGTGCCTGCGGTTATCGTGCAGGTTGGATGGTGGTGTCGGGTGAAAAGCGTCATGCGCAAGATTACATCAACGGGCTGACCATTTTGGCCTCCATGCGCTTGTGTTCCAATGTGCCAGGGCAATTTGCCATTCAAACGGCTTTGGGCGGCTATCAAAGCATCCAAGATTTGGTCGCGCCCAATGGGCGTTTGTGTCGCCAACGCGATTTAGCCTATCAATTACTCACGGCGATTCCTGGGGTTACCTGCGTGAAACCTAAGGCAGGGTTGTATTTATTCCCGCGCTTAGATCCTGTGATGTATCCGATAGAGGACGACCAGCAGTTTATTTTGGAATTATTGGAAGACGAAAAAGTATTGGTTGTGCAGGGCAGTGGCTTTAATTGGCCGAGCCCAGATCATTTCCGCGTGGTATTTTTGCCCAACGTCGATAATCTAACCGAAGCAATTGGGCGTATCGCGCATTTTTTGGAAAATTACCGTAAGCAGCATAGTAAGTAAGACTAACCACATCACTCAAAAGAGCAACTCATCATGATAAACATCAAAACCATCAATGTAGGACTCCTCGGTATAGGTACAGTCGGCGGCGGCACTTTCACGGTATTGCAACGTAATGCGGCTGAAATCAGCCGTCGAGCAGGTTGCCCGATACACATTAGCGTGGTGGCGGATCGTAATCTGGATCTGGCTCAGCAAGTCACAGGTGGTGCATGTCGTTTGACCAATGACGCTTTTTCGGTTGTTTCCGATCCCGAAGTGGACATTGTCATTGAGTTAATTGGTGGTTATGGTGTGGCAAAAGACTTGGTCATGGCGGCAATTTCCAATGGCAAGCATGTGGTGACAGCGAACAAGGCTTTGTTGGCGGTGCATGGCAATGAAATTTTTGCCGCTGCACAAGCTAAAGGCGTGATCGTCGCCTTTGAAGCGGCGGTGGCGGGTGGGATTCCCATTATCAAAGCGGTGCGTGAAGGCTTGGCTGCCAATCGTATCGAATGGATTGCGGGCATTATCAATGGCACAACCAACTTTATTTTGTCGGAAATGCGCGATAAAGGGCTAAGTTTTGCAACGGTTTTGAAAGAAGCGCAACGCCTAGGCTATGCCGAAGCCGATCCTACTTTTGACGTGGAAGGGGTGGACGCGGCGCATAAAATCACGTTGCTGGCATCCATGGCGTTCGGTATGCCTGTGCAATTCAATAAGGCGCATATCGAAGGGATTTCGACCTTGCAAGCGGCTGATATTGAGTATGCCGAGCAATTGGGTTATCGTATCAAATTGTTGGGCATTACTAAGCGCACAGCCGAAGGCGTGGAATTGCGCGTGCATCCAACCTTGATTCCAACTAAACGCTTGATTGCCAATGTAGAAGGTGCGATGAACGCGGTGCTGGTGCAAGGCGATGCAGTCGGTTCAACTTTGTATTATGGCAAAGGCGCGGGTGCTGAACCTACTGCCAGCGCGGTGATTGCCGATTTGGTGGATATTTCGCGTATGCACACCGCTGCGCAAGAAAATCGCGTGCCTCACTTGGCTTTCCAAGCAGACCAACTGGTTGATCTGCCGATTTTGCCTATAGACGAAGTTATCACCAGCTATTATTTGCGCTTGCGGGTACAAGACAAATCAGGCGTATTAGCCGAAATCACCCGCATCCTAGCGGAAGCCAATATCTCCATCGACGCAATGATTCAAAAAGAGCCCAGCGAAGGCGAAGAACAAGCCGATTTAGTCTTGCTGACCCATCAAACCCGTGAAAAAAACATCAATGCCGTGATTGCTCAAATCGAAGCATTGGCGGTTGTGGACGGGAAAGTCGTGAAATTGCGTATGGAAACATTGGGTTAAACCGAGCTAGATTTGGTTTGAGCTGGGCATCGTCTGGTTGGCAATAAAGATGATGCTTTTGTGTTGAATAAATCCCAAAATGTGCGATGGTTTTGAGTGTTTATAGGTTTTACGGTATCATCGCGCCCCATGACTAAATACATCTTTATTACGGGCGGCGTGGTTTCTTCCTTAGGGAAGGGCATAGCCGCCGCTTCGCTTGCTGCGATCCTCGAATCCCGTGGTTTACGGGTTACCATGCTTAAGCTTGATCCTTACATCAATGTTGATCCAGGGACGATGAGTCCTTTTCAACATGGTGAGGTGTTCGTCACCGAAGATGGTGCCGAGACCGATTTGGATTTAGGCCATTACGAGCGGTTTATCTCCGCCAAAATGCGCAAAGCCAATAACTTCACCACAGGGCAAATTTACGAAAGCGTGATTCGTAAAGAGCGACGCGGTGAATATCTCGGCAAAACTGTGCAGGTGATTCCACATATTACCAACGAAATCCAAGCCTTTATCGAACGCGGCGCGGCGGCCTATCACGGCGATAAAGCGGATGTGGCGATTGTGGAAATCGGTGGCACCGTGGGCGATATTGAATCCCTGCCCTTTGTGGAAGCCGCACGACAAATGGGGCTGCGCATGGGACGCAACCGCGTGGCATTCGTGCATTTGACTCTTGTGCCTTACATTGCCACGGCAGGTGAGTTGAAAACCAAGCCGACGCAGCACAGCGTCCAAAAATTGCGCGAAATCGGGATTTTCCCCACCGCGCTGATTTGTCGTGCGGATCGTCCGATTCCTGATGACGAGCGCAGCAAAATTTCGCTGTTTGCCAATGTGCGCGAAGAAGCTGTGATTTCCATGTGGGACGTGGACAGCATTTATCGCATTCCGCAAATATTGAACAATCAAGGCTTGGATCGCATTATTTGCGAAGAATTGAAGCTGGATTTGCCGCCTGCGGATTTGTCCGTGTGGGAAAATTTGGTAGAACGACAAGCCAATCCACTGCATCATGTGACCATAGGCATGGTCGGCAAATACGTCGATCTAACCGAATCCTATAAGTCTCTGATTGAGGCCTTGCGCCATGCAGGGATTCATCTGCAAACCAAAGTGAATATCGAATATATTGATTCGGAAGACTTGGAAACAGGTGATACGCAGGAGGCTTTGCAAAATTTTGATGCCATTCTGGTGCCTGGTGGTTTTGGCGTGCGTGGCACGGAAGGCAAAATTTCAGCCATACGCTATGCACGGGAAAACAACGTGCCTTACCTCGGTATTTGCCTAGGGATGCAATTGGCAGTGATCGAATATGCGCGCCATGTCGCGGGCATGACCGATGCCAATAGTACAGAATTTGATTTAGAAACCGAACACCCCGTGGTCGCGCTGATTACGGAATGGCGTGATCGGGAAGGTAAAGTTGAGAAACGGAGTAATGATTCGGATTTGGGCGGCACGATGCGCCTAGGTTCGCAGCGTTGCCCAATCAAAGCGAACACCTTGGCGCAACGGATTTATGGGGATGATGTGAATGAACGTCATCGTCATCGCTACGAAGTCAATAATCATTATGTTCCTATGTTGGAAGAAAAAGGCTTGGTGATTTCTGCGCGCACGCCCACGGAAAATCTGCCTGAAATGATGGAGTTGCCGCAACATCCGTGGTTTGTCGGTGTGCAGTTCCACCCAGAATTTACTTCCAATCCTCGCGCCAGTCATCCGCTGTTTAAAGCGTTTGTCGCGGCGGCATTGCAACGTCAATCGGTGGCAAAATAATGAAATTATGCGATTTTGAAGTTGGGCTGAACCAACCTTTGTTCCTGATTGCAGGGCCGTGCGTCATTGAATCAGCGCAAATGGCAGTGGATACAGCGGGCGCACTGCAAGAAATTTGCAATGAATTGAACTTAAACTTCATTTACAAGTCTTCGTACGACAAAGCCAATCGCAGTTCTGGCAAGTCGTTTCGCGGATTTGGGATGGAAGCAGGATTAAAAATCCTCAGTGATGTCAAATCACAGCTCGGCGTGTCTGTGCTGACTGATGTGCATAGCATCGAAGAAATTGAACCTGTCGCCTCGGTGGTCGATGTGTTGCAAACCCCCGCGTTCCTCTGTCGTCAGACTGATTTTATTCACGCCGTGGCACGTTGCGGCAAGCCAGTGAATATCAAAAAAGGGCAGTTTTTATCCCCGTGGGACATGAAAAACGTGGTCGATAAAGCCCGCGAAGCCAGCGGAGCGGACAATATTATGGTTTGTGAACGTGGTGCATCGTTTGGATACAACAATTTAGTGTCCGATATGCGCTCACTGGCGGTCATGCGTAACACGGGCTGTCCAGTGGTGTTTGATGCCACCCATTCGGTGCAATTACCTGGTGGACAAGGCACAGTCAGTGGTGGTCAACGTGAGTTTGTACCTGTATTAGCTCGTGCGGCAGTTGCAGCGGGTGTGTCTGGGTTGTTTATGGAAACGCATCCTAATCCAGCACAAGCGATGTCAGATGGTCCAAATGCCTTTCCGTTAGGGCATTTAAAAGCGTTATTGAAAACCTTGCAGGGGCTGGACGCGATGGTCAAGCAACAAGGTTTTATTGAAGAAATAATTGATTTGAGAAATGTTTAAGGATAAATAATGAGCGTAATCGTAAATGTAACCGCACGTGAAGTGCTGGATTCTCGTGGTAACCCGACAGTAGAAGCCGACGTGTTGTTGGAATCGGGCGTAATGGGTCGCGCTGCTGTGCCATCAGGCGCATCGACAGGCGAAAAAGAAGCGATTGAATTGCGTGATGGCGACAAAAAACGCTATCTGGGTAAGGGCGTATTGAAAGCGGTTGAAAATGTAAACACCGAAATCGCTGAAGCCGTGGTCGGTATCGACGCTTCCGAACAAGCTTTTATCGATCAAGTGATGATCGACTTGGACGGCACTGAAAACAAATCCCGTTTGGGCGCGAATGCCATTTTAGCCGTGTCCATGGCAGTGGCACGTGCCGCAGCTGAAGATGCTGGTTTGCCGTTGTACCGTTATTTGGGCGGTTCTGCCAAGATGCAAATGCCTGTGCCGATGATGAACATCATCAATGGCGGTGCGCATGCTAACAACAACATCGACATGCAAGAGTTCATGATTATTCCCGTGGGCGCACCGACTTTCAGCGAAGCGGTTCGTTATGGCGCGGAAGTATTTCATGCATTGAAGAAGTTGATTGACGCAAAAGGTATGCCTACGACGGTGGGTGATGAAGGTGGCTTCGCCCCTAATTTGGATAACAATGAAGCGGCATTGAAGCTGATCGTTGAAGGTATTGAAGCCGCAGGTTTCGTGCCTGGTGCGGATGTGGCGATTGGCTTGGATTGCGCCAGCTCAGAATTTTACAAAGATGGTTTGTACTGTTTAGATGCCGAAGGCTTGAAACTGACTTCCGCGCAATTTGTGGATTATTTGGCGAATTGGGTGGATAAATACCCACTGATTACCATCGAAGACGGCATGAGCGAACACGATTGGGCAGGTTGGAAGTTGTTGACAGAGCGTTTGGGTAAAACCATTCAATTGGTTGGTGATGACGTATTCGTTACCAATACCAAAATTCTGCGGGAAGGCATTAAACAAGGCTTGGCAAACTCGATTTTGATTAAGATCAATCAAATCGGTACGCTGACTGAAACTTTTGCTGCGATTGAAATGGCGAAACGCGCGGGTTACACCGCTGTGATTTCGCACCGCTCTGGTGAAACCGAAGACAGCACCATTGCTGACATCGCTGTGGCAACCAACGCACTGCAAATCAAAACAGGTTCGATGTCTCGCTCGGATCGCATGGCGAAATACAACCAACTGTTGCGCATTGAAGAGTTCTTAGGTGATGCAACGTCCTATCCAGGACGTGAAGCCTACTACCAAATCAAGGCTTAATCAGTCCAAAGGCGTGCAACCACTGCACGCCTTTTTTATGCCCAACCTTTTCACTTAACATGAAATCAATTACCAATATCCTGCTTGTGCTGCTCCTGCTTTTGCAATACCCCATGTGGCTGGGCAAAGGCGGCTGGATTAAAGTATGGGATCTCAATCGTCAAATCGATCAGGAACAGGCGAGTAATCAGCAATTAGAGGCACGCAACGCGCTCCTAGATGCTGATGTCACCGATCTTAAACGCGGCACAGAAGCCATCGAAGAACGTGCCCGCAATGACCTCGGTATGGTTAAATCCAACGAAGTTTTTTACCGAATTCTAGCCGCCCCTCCCGCCCCTGCGTCCACGGTATCTGCCGTGTCTGCGGCATCTGCGGTGGGGACGCAAAAATAACGGCTACATTGATGCTTTCCCTCAGAGAAAGCTATGGCGAGGTGATCGCGAGTCTAAAGCCAATCCCTTTATCTCGAATCGTGGCGGAGTTGCTGACGCGGAAAGCGGCTCGCGCGAATTTTGCTTCATAGTACCAAGAACCTCCGCGCAACATCCGTCGGCTACTGGCATCGCAGCCTGAACGTGCTGCACCGTTGCTTGGCGCATCTTGGTAGCTTCCATTGCAATCTTGTACCCATTCCCACACATTGCCGCTCATGTCGTACAAGCCAAACGCGTTCGCTTGTTTTTCGCCGACAGCGTGCGTTTTAGCGTCACTATTTTTTTCATGCCAAGCGACCAAGTCCACTTTGTTGCCGCCGCAATATGTGACTTCGCCACCCGCGCGACAGGCATATTCCCATTCTGCTTCACTCGGCAAACGGTATCGTTTACCCGTTAAGGCATTGAGCTTCTGAATAAAAGCTTGAATGTCTTCCCAGCTCACCCGCTCGACAGGGCAGGTTTCACCGCAGTTAGCGAAACCACTGGGATTGCTGCCCATCACGGCTTGCCATAATGCTTGCGTCACTTCATATTGACCTAATTGGAAGGTGTTCACGTTGACGACATGGGGTGGTTTCTCATCTATGCCACAGTTGCTGCCCCAGTTTTCCTTGCAACCCATGGTGAAACTTCCAGCGGGGATGGCGATCATGTCGGGTTCTTGGATAGAGGCAGTGATTCTTGGTGCGGGAGCGATTCGCGAGGTCGTATTTTCCGAAGCGATATGCGTGGGGTTTTTCTTAATCTGCGTGATTTTAAGTTTAGCGAGTTTAAGATAGCGACCTCTGGGATAGGCGCGAAGATACTCCTCAAAATTTGCCAACTCTGCACTATTTTTGATGGCTTCCCAGAACTCATCTTCAATCTGCGCCTCGGTTTTGATCAAAGGGGCTGCAGGTGTGGCGATGACATGAGAATTTTCTACGCAACCTGCAAAGCAAAAATCACCTTCGATACTGCCTTCCATCCATGGCTCTTGTTTCCCATCCGACTCCTTCTTGACCTCGACGATCACGTGCTTCAAGGCTTGTTCAATCTGCTCATGGCTATCTAATTGCAGCAACAGCTTGCTGGTGTAGAGTCCATTTTTCCCCTTGCCATCTGCCGCCACACTGCCAGGACGCGTGGCATACGAAATCAACGTGCCAGACGGTGCGCTGACCCGTGCCAAGCCACGATCCCCTGAGCGGAAGCTGCGTGCATAAGGATTGTTGCGACACGCGTCGAGGAAAACCAGATTGAGCTGCGTTTTGGCGGTCTCAAGCACATCCATGACTTGCCGCATCGACAAGCTTTGATTCGGCACTTCCTCTTCGGTGTTGATGTCGGCATCGACCGCAGGCAAGTAATTCTCCCCCTTGATTTGCACCCCATGCCCCGCATAAAACACCACCGCCACCGCACCAGGCGTGAGTTTGCTACGGAACTGCGCCAAGGTGCTACCGATTTGTTTTGTGGTCATATTCGTCCGTTCAACCACTTCAAATCCTAGCCCACGTAGTTTACGCGCGACATCTTGTGCGTCATAAACAGGATTCCGCAGCGGTGAATTCGTATAAGCACTGTTACCAATCACCAACGCCACGCGTGTTTCTTCTGCCTGCGCGGGCGACACCATGAAAAACCATAACACCCATAAAAGTCGAAATGCGCGCACTTGCGTTCTCCGTAATTGCTTCAATGGTCGATATTGTAGCAAGCGAAGCAGGTCAGGAAGCGAGAGATTTCAAAATCCAAGCGGCGTATCTATCAACAGTGAAATTCAGCGGTATTCTCACTTGTGATAAAAGGGGGAATCGTGTTTAATCTTGTCCGCGCCAGTGCGCTGAGTTGATCGCGCAATTGAAGCCATTATTTTAGAGGGTTAGCCGTGGTGCTTTTAGAGTGTCTATTTAACGTTAAGGCTGAATTATGAATATCAACAGAAACTAAGAAATTAAATTACCTCCAGCTTTGCTGGAGGTAATTTAATTTTTTGTAACAACAGGAGAAAAAAATGAAAACTAGACCTAGTGGTTTTAAATTTAACTATCACTTTAGATCAGGTTTGCAAGAACGACATTTAAATATTTTGCCGTGGGAGCAAAGAATACTAAGTAGATTAGGGCAGTCAATAGTTGTCAAGCTTGAAACTATGACAATTGAAGAATATTACAGAAAATTATTTCAAGCCGTCACTTCACGGTTAACAGTTATTGAGGTCACTGCCGATTGTAATAATAGCGTTTCCAAAGCAAAAGAGTTGCTACAGGGCAAATTCCAATTTTTATGTGCTGAAGAACATTATGGCAAGATAAATGATTCTGAAATTGATGAAAGTATTAATTCATCTCTTCGAGACTCAATGCAACAACTTATTTTTGAACTGACTCTTCTTCCAGAGGAAAAATTAACTTCTACTTATGACATCTGTCGATGGACAGGAGGTAAAGTAGATTCCTTTCCCGAAAGCATCATGTTTTTGCGTCGTACGAATCCTTTAGGGGTTTTTGTTACTGTATTTCCAACGACTTTTTATTTTGATGGTCAGCGAGTGGTTAGGAAAGAAACAGATGATGCACAAATACACAGAAATTTAGTGATAGACGAAGAAACCATTGCCCGTATGAAACAACATATGGGTAATCTTCTTGAATCCGAATCTGAACAATAGGAGATATGATTATGTCAGAAGTTATTCTAGAAGCTGTCACTCCACCTAAAAAAAGTGATGTGGTAGCGTCTTTAGGAGCAATTTGCGATGCTCTCTCTAACCTTCCTAAGGTTGGACCTATTTCTGCTATGGCTTCAGGAGCATTTAAAATTATTGGTCTTATAACAAATAATAGTGACCCTAGTCTTGCGGATGCAATTGTGGAAATCACAAATATTATAAAAAATGAGCTTACTCGAAGTAATATGAGTGAGCAGTTGGGACACATCGAAACATGGGCAACTCGTCTCAGTTCTTTGCATGGCGGCCTCAAACAGTTAGAAGAATCAGGACTAGATCCCACAGTTTACTTAGAGAATGTCTATCTGCATGACATCAAGGAACAGTTAGTGGGTAGTGGAGGAACTGTTCCTGATGCGGTGCATCTACTTGCCAAACTTTGGGGTAATACACCATGGCGGGAAATGGATTTGCTAGAGGATATTCTGAAAGCTTTAGCATTGGGACTGGGATATGAAATGATGTTGTATCGTGACCAATATTTGATCCAATGTCACCTTTCAGCTTTTTATCAAACAACAGACCCTGACAAAGCAAATGTCCATAAGACACTGGCTACTGCCGCTTATGGAGAATATAAAACTCGTATTTCAGGTAATAGTAATACTCTTATTACGCCCAATGGCACTATATCTGCGATCAATGAATGGGCATGGAATCGTGGTTATGGCTACGATAGATATAGACATGCTCCTTGTGCTTCTTCTTTAACTGGACAGCCAAGTGAGAGACCCTATTGTGTGAGTACGAAGTGTAAAGATAGCTGCGTGTGTCTCACTTTTGTCGTTTATGATTTAGGCAGAAATGATAAAGAATATGTTTACTGTGATTGGGCTAACCATTCTAGCGCGAATGATTGGGTCTTGTGGCGTTTGAGTACATATCATCAGAGTGTCATTAGTGAGATTGATATGAATCTCATGCCTTTGAAAGCAGATTGTCAAATGATGATAGATTCGTTCAAGGCTATTGTTTTGGATTCATAATTTATCGGTTTTTTGTATGGCTAGCGTGGTGGGTTAAAAAGATAATTAACCCACCACGCTGGTGCAGATTTCCCTTGCACAAGAAACCGCCATGATAGCGATTTTTGCGTGCTGTATCTAACCCTATGCTCAATGGGGCTGCGCAAAATCACGAAGTCCCTTGGTTATTTAGTTCCACGTTAGTGGCTTTACCATTGACAATATTCTGTCAATTTATTTGGAGGAATCATGCCGTTTTTTGGTCTTGGCTTGCATATACTGGTCGCAATATTTTTTGCCATTCACGTCATTCGATCTGGTCAACAGATGTAAAGTGGCCCCCTCGGTCAAGACAATAATGTGTCTAGTTTAAGAGGGTCGCCTATTTCATGCAGCTGGTCGGCGCTGCCCCGTGTTTTTGTTTCTATTTCTAAACGCGTTTTTGCTGTCGCA
>JAQTYN010000056.1 GCA_028688275.1 Gallionella sp.
AGTGCGACAGCAAAAACGCGTTTAGAAATAGAAACAAAAACACGGGGCAGCGCCGACCAGCTGCATGAAATAGGCGACCCTCTTAAACTAGACACATTATTGTCTTGACCGAGGGGTCCACTTTAGTGGGACCGCCATGGTGTATCAGCGATAATTGCGCAACGGGAATATTACCCTTTGGAAACAATACAGAAAGCGGTACCCACGCCCCATGATCCAGTCCTCTATTGGGGTGAGTTTCGACTGCAATTTTTGCCGCAGACAACCGCTCCACTACCCGATTTGCCAAATCAGGCGCGCCTTGTGCGGGATAACGTAAGTCGTACAATTCGCGTGAAAATCCTGAAAAATCATGTATGGTTTCGGGTTCGGTGGCTAAACTCACCGTCGCAACACGCGCTTCCCAATGTGCTGAAATCACTAAAATCGCCGAGGGCGTGGGGATTTTTGTCGCGATTTCACGCCAGCAGGCGAGCGTTTCAGGAGCTTTCAATAGCGCGTCAGGCGCACCGTGGGAGACAAATAGGACGGAGGATTTTGTGGACATGGCGAACTCAATATGGGTATAACTCGTGCATTATCGCGCTAAAAACTGCCTCGTTCGTGTATTAAATATGTCCGCCAGATACGCGCTCAATCCCCGCCAAATCCCGTTCTGAAAAAACTTGCTTGAATCCAGCTTGTTGCAACAATGCTCGTACGCTTTCGGCTTGGTCGTAGCCGTGTTCTAGCAACAACCAGCCGTCGGGATAGAGGTGCGCGGGGGCGTGGGTGATGATTTGGCGCAAGTCGCTGAATCCGTCGTCGCCCGATGCCAGCGCGGTCAGCGGTTCGTGGCGCACGTCGCCTTGTTGCAAATGCGGGTCGGCGGCGCGGATGTAGGGCGGGTTGGAGACGATGACGTGGTAGCGTTGATTGGCTAACGCGCTGAACCAGTTGCTGGGCAAGCAGCGCAAATTTTCTTTTTTCAACAATCGGTTAGCATTACCTTGTGCCACGGCAAGCGCGTCGGAGCTGGCATCCACGGCAGTCACCTCGGCGGCGGGACGGTGATAGGCGAGGCTGACGGCAACAGCACCACTGCCCGTGCCCATGTCCAACACGCGGCAGGGCTGCCCTTGCGGAATGCGCGCCAACGCCAGCTCCACCAACAACTCCGTATCGGGGCGCGGAATCAACGTCGCAGTCGTCACATTAAACATCAGCCCATAAAACTCCCGCTCGCCCAACAAATACGCCATCGGTTCACCCTGCAACCGCCGATCCAACAATGCGTTGTATGTCGATAATTCCGCCGCGTCCAACACCCGTTCGGGATACGTCATCAAATACGCCCGATTCACCCGCAAAACGTGCTGCAACAAACACTGCACCTCAATCCGCGCCGTGGAAAAGTCCAATTCCAAGGCGTGTTGTAAGCGGGGCGTGTCGTGTTTTAGGTGGTGGGAGAGGGTAGGCATGGGGTTTGGATGGGGAGTAGTGTGCGCCATGCGCACGATTTATTGATTGCCGCGTGCGCAACAAGTTGCACACCCTACTGGACTGAAAGACCCGCTTCTAAATCCTTTAACAACCCGTCCGCATCCACCATTTCTTTAGGCGCATTTGCCTGCGCGTACGCCAAAGCCCGTTGCAAACGCTGTTTGACGGGAGGTTGATGCAACCATAATTCATTTTCAGGAATCACCAACGCGGTGCGCACCATCCAAACTCCTGGTTCGCGCTCAATCCGCACCGTGGAAAAATCCAAATCCAAGGCGTGTTGTAGGTGGGGCATATCGTTAAGTTGAGGGGCTGACGCGGGCTGCTTCGCGGCAGTCCCGCTCGAACGTTGGGTTAGGCCTACCACTTCTGGGCGTAATTGCTCTTTATGGTTGTAGAAATGTACGAGTTCAAGCCGTAACCTTGAGCTGCCAAGGTTTTCAACCTGTCAACTGCCGCTTGGCCTGGGCGAAGATGGTTGTAGAGGTAATTGCGATGCATCCCAGACCTGAAGACCACATGGATTGAGTCTTCGATTGTTTCGCAGGAAACAACATTGGAATTACCATGAAGATTGCGGTACGGTGTCACAATAACTCTCCTTTTTCGAAATTTAGCCTAACGTGTTTTAGGTGGTGGGCGGGGTGCAATAAGCAAAGCGTATAGCTACGACACAGTAGAATTATGCCGTGCCAAATTGCCATAGCGGTGGACTCATTCAACCTTATGGTTGACTTCCATCATTGGCATCATTGTGACAGGCAGATTCATTCGCAACAATGTGGAGTGACAGAATTCCCGCCAGTATGGCCAGCAGTGGAGCAAAGCACTAGTTGATGCCCATTGTTGAACTTTCTCTTGTGGTGGGATTTCATCTGAGGTAATCAAATAATCCACAGTGATATGCGCCGATATTTTAGCCACTAAGTATTTACTGTCGTCTTGTACATCTGGCTGGATGTCAGGAGGCGTGCTTAGATACCGGAAATCAAAATTTGAAGTTACTCTGCATGTTCTGATTGTTTCAGCGTTCGCTGTGTTTTCTATAATCTCTAATACTTCAATTTTGTGACCAGTGGCTCTAAATTGTCCAACTAAAGCTTGCTTTGGTAGGCTTGGATCAAAGCCGTCTGACATCCATTGACTTGCTTCGCGCAAATAGATGGAACGGAGCGCGAATGGGATACTTTCTGACCCCTTTTTTTTATTCATTTTGCCAACCTTTCTTGTGGTGAGCCGAGAGATTGCCATGTAGGCATTGGCTTTACATGCTGCGGTACTTGTGTATGTTTTATGACGCTAAGGTGGTTAATGGCTTTCCACTCGCCGCCACGATTGATAAATATTGTGTTTTCGGTAAAGCAGCTTGAAATATCTTCTACTCGTGGTTTTACTTCTAGCTGCTCTCTATTTAGATTAGCAACGTCAATAATTCCTTCACTAAATGATTCGAAACTAATGTGCAGATTAACGTCAAATGCACGGGAAAATCTTTTTAAGGATTTCATTGTGAGCGAGTCAAAATTGGCACTTTCAATTTTTGAGATACGCTCTTGCGCTATCCCAGTTCGTTCTGCTAAGTCTTCTTGAGACCATCCTCGCTGCTTGCGTAAAGTATAAATCTGAGCCGCCAAACGGCTGACTGCATGGCTTTCCATGTAGTCATGGGCGTACTCCTTGTCGCTAAAATCATTTCTTAGCTGGTTAAAGAACTCTTTCATGATTTACTCTCCGATTGTTTGGATCACTAATGACAGATTGCTTTTTGGTATCAGCCAAAGATGGGGCATCTTTGGGAGCCCACTTCCCGCCGATCTCTTTTGCACCCATCAACAAAGTGTATTCATTTTTGATATTGATAGGGCCATTGCATAACAAAGGGCGTAGCTGAACATTTCCCTTTGCCCGTATTTTCTTTATACCAGCTACATTCGTGCCAGATAACATTTCAGGATGTAGTGCATCACCATACAACATTAATTTATCGAGTTTTTCATTCAGCTTGGCTCTATGGGGCTTTTCTAAGCCCTCAGTCCACTTTTTGAATTCGTTTTCACCTTGAAGGTTCACATAGTCATATAAGGTATGGTGCATTTTATAATAAATTAGTTATATTTTGTGAGTGTTGTAAAAAAATATTACGACTCCAAGGTGGCACTAGAAACACTAAAGTACAGTAATCAGACCGTGGAAGTGCGATTCCACTTTTTATCTAGCCTCAAGTAATCACCGTCGGCATTTCCCGTCCCGTCAATCCACGCAAATCCGACAATTCCAACGCAATGGCTATCAATTCGGATAATGCGTCTTGTGCGTCCAGATGGTGTTGGGCGACATCGGGTTCATAGGATTCGAGGTAGATGCGGATGGTCGCGCCCTCTGTGCCTGTGCCTGACAGGCGGAAGATGATGCGCGAGCCGTCGGTGAACAGGATGCGGATGCCTTGTTTGCTGCTGTAGCTGCCATCGACGGGGTCGGTGTAGCTGAAGTCGTCGGCGGTGGCGACGGTGTAGCGACCGAAGGTTTTGCCCGCTAACTCAGGGAATTGGGCGTAAATCCGTTGGATGACTTGGTTGGCGGCTTCGGTAGGAATCGCTTCGTAGTCGTGGCGGGAATAGACGTTGCGTCCGTATTTTGCCCAGTGGGCGCGGACGATGGCTTCCACGGATTCATTGCGGGCGGCGACCACATTGAGCCAGAACAACACCGCCCATAAGCCGTCTTTTTCGCGAATATGGTCTGAGCCTGTGCCAAAACTTTCTTCGCCGCACAGCGTCACTTTGCCTGCGTCCATCAAATTGCCGAAGAATTTCCAGCCCGTTGGGGTTTCAAAACAAGGAATGCCCAAGTCGGCGGCGACGCGATCTGCTGCCGCGCTGGTGGGCATGGAGCGCGCAATGCCTGCCAAACCGTTTTTGTAACCTTGTACCAGCGTGGCGTTGGCGGCGAGGATTGCCAAGCTGTCGGAAGGTGTGACGAAAAAGCCTTTCCCCAAAATCATATTGCGGTCGCCGTCGCCGTCCGAGGCTGCGCCGAAGTCTGGGGCGTGGTCGCCGTATAAAATTTCAACCAATTCATGTGCGTAGGTCAAATTGGGGTCGGGATGACCTTGTCCAAAATCAGGCAACGGCACGGCGTTCATCACGCTGTTGGCAGGCGCGCCCAAACGATTGACGAAAATTTCTTGCGCATACGGGCCTGTGACCGCGTGCATGGCATCGAATTGGATGCGGAAACCGCCGCTCAACAAAGCGCGTAATTGATTGAAATCAAACAAGGTTGCCATTAAATCGGCGTAGTCGTTGACGGCATTGATGACTTCCACTTGCATCGCGCCGAGTTGCGTCGTGCCTAGGGTGTCGAGATCAACATCCGCCGCGTCCAAAATATGGTATTGGCTGATTTGTTTGGTCAGGGCAAAAATCGCTTCGGTGACGGTTTCGGTGGCAGGGCCGCCGTTTTTGCCGTTGTATTTGATGCCGAAATCGCCATCGACCCCGCCAGGATTATGGCTGGCGGACAGGATGATGCCGCCGTAAGTTTGGTATTTGCGAATTACGCACGACGCGGCAGGCGTGGAAAGAATCCCGCCTTGCCCGACCAGCACGCGAACAAACCCATTCGCCGCCGCCATTTTCAAAATAATTTGAATCGCTTCGCGGTTGTAATACCGTCCGTCGCCACCCAATACCAAGGTTGAACCCGCTGGTGCTTGGATGCTGTCAAAAATGGATTGAACGAAGTTTTCTAAATAATGAACTTGCTGGAAAACAGGCACGCGCTTACGCAAACCCGATGTGCCAGGTTTTTGGTCATTAAAGGGAGTGGTTGCAACTGTACGGAGTGTCATGGCGATTCCTTTAGGTTGGTTCAATAATTTGGTGTATTCCCTCTCCCCCAGCCCCTCTCCCACAAGTGTGAGAGGGGAGTAGCCTTTTATCCCCTCGCCCGTTTACGGGAGAGGGTAAGTGTGAGGGTGTTAAATCACCGCACCAAGGCAGTTTCTACAGTTTGTCTGGTGGATGCGTTTGTTAATTTTTCCAGCAATAGCAGTGCGAAGTCCATCGCTGTGCCAGGGCCGCGTGAGGTGATGAACTTGCCGTCCTCAATCATTGCGCTGGTTTGCACATGTACTTGCGGATAATCTTCTAAACAACTGGGATAGCACGTGGCTTGTTTGCCGTTTAATAAACCCGCTTCGGCTAATACCGAGGGGGCGGCACAAATGGCAGCGACCAGTTTGCCTTGCGCCGCAAAGCGTTGCAGCAGTTGCAACACGCGTGCATCGGCTTTCAAATTGCGCGTGCCAGGTTGGCCACCTGGCAAGACAATTAGGTCAAAATCTTGGTTGAACACCGCGTCCAGCGTGGTGTCGGGAACAATGACGATGCCGCGACTGCCACGCAATGCGCCTTCCGTTAATCCTGCGAACGTCACGCTGATGACGCCACGGCGCAGGATGTTGACGATGGTAATCGCTTCTAATTCCTCGCTGCCTTCGGCGAATAGGACGAGTGCGCTGCTCATGATCGTTGTCCCAGTTGATAGGCTTGTTTAAGTGCCAACAGCATATCGGGATGGGCTTTTAAATCCGCAATACTCAAGGTTTGTTGTGCAATTTTTTGCAAAGGAAGCAACACTTTGAGATCAGCCCAGTTTGCCGATAAAGCGTGCACATCAAACTCGCCATCCTGCATAAACTCTGCTGCAACACCTTGCGCATCGCTAAATGTCACGTCGGATTCTTCCATCACTTCATACAGATAAGAGTAAGTATCGACGTGATGAATTTTGGCGAGCACGGGGGCAATGGCAGGGAATTCCGCATGTTTTAGCAGCAAAGCATCTAAATCCAACGTGGCAACATAGCGATAATCTTCGCCTTTAAAGGAAAACTCGATGCAGGCGGTGAATGTGTTGGACATGATGGGATCGAGGCTTAGTCGCGGAAATTTTGGTATTGCAACGGGAAGTCGGTGATGGTCTTTTTGATAAACGCAATGGCGACTTGCAAGTCGTCGCGGTTTTTGCCTGTGATGCGCACGCTGTCGCCTTGAATGCTGGCTTGCACCTTCATTTTGCTGTCTTTGATATGTTTGACGATTTTTTTCGCCAATTCGATTTCAATGCCAACTTTGACTTCACAGCCACGTTTGACTTTGTTGCCGCTGACCTTTTCGATTTTGTCGCTGATTTCTAGGCACTTAATGTCCACGCCGCGTTTGGCGAGTTTGCCATTGAGGATGTCTTGTACTTGATCCAGCTGAAATTCGTTGTCCGCATGAATAGTGAGTTTTAACTCGGTTTGCTCTACGCGAGCATCTGAACCTTTGAAGTCAAAGCGCGTGCTGACTTCTTTGTTGGTTTGTTCAACCGCATTTTTGACTTCGGTTTTATCTACTTCTGAAACGACGTCGAATGAAGGCATGATGAATTCCTCTTAGTGTTCTGTTGAATCCCCTCGCCCCGTATGCGGGAGAGGGGCAGGGGAGAGGGCGATTTTAGCCAAAGCTACACACGTAATGTACAGCTTCGTCGCACTGAATGTCGAAATGACTGTTGGCAGGCACGTAGAACTGTGTACCTGCGGCATACGTTGTAAATTCAGCGTCATCGCCAATTTTGACTTGGCAAGTGCCCGCTACGATTTCCATCACTTCAGGCACGCCGACATTAAAAGTCAGCGTGGAAGGCAAAATCACGCCCACGGTTTTGCGTGTGCCATCGGCAAATAACACAGAGTGAGAAACGCACTTGCCGTCAAAAAACACATTACCTTTTTTGACCACGCTCACGTTATCGAATTGTGACATATTGATTTCCTTAAATTTTTAATTGTTCCAAGAACCCTCTCCCCCGCCCCTCTCCCATAAATGGGCGAGGGGAGTAGTAGGTTAAGCCACTTCGACGGCTTTCACACCTTTGTGGTAGGTGCTATACACATACACGGGAATATTTAAGTCGCCCAATTGTTTTTCAATCAAAGGCTTCACGTCATCCCAAGCCAAGCCGCCTACACCACATGCCAAGCGAGGCAACGCCACACTGGCGATTTGTTCTTTTTGGATCAAAGTACGCAGCGCGTGCAAGGCGTGATTGACTTGGCTAAGTGTTGCATGACCAGGTTTGCTGCCATGCTCGTAAGCCGCATCTTGCGTAAACAGGTTCACGATGTAATGCCCATCCGCACTCATCCAAGTCCACAAACCCCCTGCTTTAGGGTGAGTCGTTTGGCAGAAATGACGGAAGTCTTTATACAAAGCAGGCATTTTTTCACGTAATTGCAATGCTAAACCTGCATGAAAATCATCGTTTGGGGCAACGCCTTGCGCAATCGCTTTGGCTCCGCTTAATAAAATATCGCCGTTGAGTTCGTAAATCATGATGTGTCTCCTTAAGAATTTTTATTTTGTAAATTCGCTGCAATGCGCAAGCGCAAAGCATTTAATTTGATGAATCCTGCTGCATCTTTTTGGTCATACGCGCCTTTGTCATCTTCAAACGTGGCAATGCTGCTGTCGAACAACGAGTTGGTAGCGGAATCGCGACCGACCACGATGACGTTGCCTTTGTACAATTTGACCCGCACCCAACCATTGACCACGGCTTGGGTATGGTCGATCAAGGTTTGCAAAGCGACGCGTTCTGGACTCCACCAGTAGCCGTTGTAAATCATCGACGCGTAGCGCGGCATCAAGTCATCTTTCAAATGCGCGACTTCGCGATCTAAGGTGATGGATTCAATGGCGCGGTGGGCTTTCAAGATAATCGTGCCGCCAGGGGTTTCGTAGCAACCACGCGATTTCATGCCGACATAGCGGTTTTCCACCAAGTCCAAGCGACCGATGCCGTGCTTGCCGCCCAATTGGTTCAACTGGGTCAACACTTGCGCGGGCGACAATGCCACGCCATTCAATGCCACGATGTCGCCCTGTTTAAATTCGATGTCCAAGTATTCCGCCGCATCGGGTGCCGCTTCAGGCGACACGCTCCAACGCCACATGGATTCTTCGGCTTCGGCTGCTGGGTTTTCCAAGTGGCGACCTTCGTAGCTGATGTGCAACAAATTCGCGTCCATGGAGTACGGTGAACCGCCTTGCTTATGTTTCATATCGACTGGAATGCCGTGTTCTTCCGCGTAAGCCATCAATTTTTCACGGCTCAACAAATCCCATTCACGCCAAGGCGCGATGATTTTGATATTTGGATTCAAAGCGTAAGCGCCTAATTCAAAACGAACTTGATCGTTTCCTTTGCCTGTCGCGCCGTGAGAAATGGCTTGCGCGCCTGTCATCTTGGCAATTTCAATCAGACGTTTTGCAATTAAAGGACGGGCAATAGACGTGCCGAGCAGGTATTCGCCTTCATACACGGTATTGGCACGGAACATCGGGAAAACGAAATCACGTACAAACTCTTCGCGTACATCTTCGATGAAAATATTGGAAGCGGGGATGCCAAATTGCAACGCTTTTTGACGTGCGGGTTCAAGTTCTTCACCTTGACCCAAATCAGCCGTGAACGTGACGACTTCGCATTGATACGTATCTTGCAACCATTTTAAAATCACAGAGGTGTCCAAACCGCCCGAATAGGCGAGGACGACTTTTTTGATATCGCTCATATTAAAGTTCCTAATAATAAAAATACTTTGTAGGTCGGGTAAGGCGCGTTTTTGCACTGTAGCCCGACGTTTTGTCGTTGTCGAGTTGCGCTACGCTAACCCGACTATCGGCAGATAATTTAAATAACTTTTTACATCAACCCAACATTCTAATCCCCTCTCCCACAAGTGGGCGAGGGGAGTTAATGCACTGGTTTGCGGGGTGGTTTAAACAATCTTCCCCAGCAACAGATATTCCATCAATGCTTTTTGGACGTGCAATCGGTTTTCAGCTTCGTCCCAGACCACGGATTGCGCGCCGTCGATGACTTCCGCGCTGACTTCTTCACCGCGATGGGCGGGGAGACAGTGCATAAACAAGGCATCGGGAGCGGCGACACGCATCATGTCGGCATCGACTTGCCAATCCGCAAAGTCTTTCAAGCGTTCTTCATTTTCCGCTTCAAAACCCATCGAAGTCCACACATCGGTGGTCACCAAATCTGCGCCACGCGCGGCATCCATCGGGTCGGTAAATTCCTCGTAATGCTCATGCCCGTACAGTCCTGCGCGTTCAGGTTCGACTTCGTAGCCTGGTGGCGTGGAAACATGAACGTTGAAGTCCAAAATTTCCGCCGCTTGCAACCACGTGTTGCACATATTGTTCGAGTCGCCGATCCACGCCACGGTTTTACCTTTGATGCAGCCGCGTTGCTCGATAAAGGTGTAAATGTCGGCGAGGATTTGGCAAGGATGGTATTCGTTAGTCAGCCCGTTGATGACAGGGACACGCGAATGAGCAGCAAAACGTTCAATAATGGATTGTTCAAAGGTACGAATCATCACAATATCGACCATGCGCGAAATCACTTCGCCCGCGTCTTCTACAGGTTCGCCGCGTCCCAGTTGGGTGTCACGCGTGGACAAGAAGATCGCTGCACCGCCCAATTGCTGCATGCCTGCTTCAAAAGACAAGCGGGTGCGGGTGGAGTTTTTCTCAAAAATCATCGCCAGCGTGCGGTCTTGCAAAGGCCAATATTGCTGGTAGGACTTAAACTTTTTCTTAATACGGCGCGTGCGTTCAAACAGGTATTCCAGCTCTTCTCGATTGAGATCTTTGAATTGTAAGAAATGTTTAACGGGCGTATGAATTGACATGGTGGGTTCCAATCAAGATTGCAAAAATTCTTGAATCAACGGACAAAGCATGTCCAATAATTGTTGCGCTTCGTCGGTGGACATAATTAGTGGTGGCAACAGGCGCACCACGCAGTCCGCCGTCACGTTAATCAACAAGCCTTTTGCTAATGCCAGTTTGACCAGATCGCCGCAGGGTTTTGCCAGTTCCACGCCTATCATCAAGCCATGACCGCGAATATCGACCACGCCTGCCACACCTTGTAATTGCTGCGCTAAACCGTCACGGATGAATTTGCCTAAGGTATCTGCATGGGCAAGTAAATTATCTTGTTCCATCACTTCTAGGGTGGTGATGCCCGCTGCGCATGCCAAAGGATTGCCGCCAAACGTTGAACCATGATTACCTGGTTGGAATGTCCCCGTGGCTTTGCCAGCGGTTAAACACGCGCCGATAGGCACGCCCGACCCCAAGCCTTTTGCCAAGGTCATCACGTCAGGCACAATGCTCGTGTGTTGATGCGCAAACCACCGCCCTGTCCGACCCATGCCGCTTTGCACTTCGTCCAGCATCAACAGCCAGTTTTGTGCATCGCAAATTTCGCGCAATTGCGGCAAATAATCCGCATCCAGCGTGCGTATGCCGCCTTCGCCTTGCACGGGTTCAACCAGCACGGCAACGATGTTGTTGTGATGTTCGGCGATGTGACGAATCGCATCCAAATCGTTGTAAGGCACGCGCACAAAGCCGCTGACCAACGGTTCAAAACCCGCTTGGATTTTGTAATTGCCCGTCGCAGACAAAGTTGCCATCGTCCGTCCGTGGAAAGATTTTTCCATCACGATGACGGTGGGCAGTTCAACGCCACGCTTATGACCAAACATCCGCGCAATTTTAATCGCCGCTTCGTTTGCTTCCGCGCCTGAGTTGCTGAAGAACACTTCATTCATGCCACTCAATGCGCACAATTTGTCGGCCAATTGTTCTTGTCCATTGACTTGATACACATTCGAGCAATGAATCAGCGTGTTAATTTGTTGGGTGAGTGCATCGGTGAGGCGAGGATGTGCGTGCCCCAAGGTGTTGACGGCAATGCCCGATAAGCCATCAAGATAGCGTTTGCCAGCGGCATCCCAAAGCCATGCGCCAGATCCACGCACAAAAGCAACAGGTAGGCGAGCATAAGTATTCATCACATGCGACATAAAAACCTCTGTAAAGACAGACGGCGGACACGCCGCCGTTTAACTTGGATAGTTCATTAGAACCAAAAATTCACCGTCGCGCACCTGCGCAGGGTGTTCCCAATAGGGTACTCATTTTAACCCAAAAGTCGTCAAATTCCCCGTGTTCAGCAAGAATTTATCGGCATTGAAGGGAGATTGAGCATCAGTTTGGCGTGGGTGCAGATGCAATTCGACATTAAAACGCGTTGTGCGTAATATCTAAGGACTTTTTTGATAGGGAGTATGGGTCATGCTAAGCATCATTGTTTCTACACTCGCTTTTTTTGTCGCAGCTTGGTATCTCAACCGTTATCTCAATGAGCAAGAGATTGCAGAAGGCATGACGCGGCGGATTTTGGTGATCGTGCTGGCATCGGTCGTGTCCTTTGTCGTGGGAGTGGGCGTGGATAGTCTGGTGGGCGATCCAGAGTCCGCGCCCAGTATGGCTTTGCTTCCTACTGTGCCATCACAAAGTGAGTAAATAAGGTTCGGCTTGCGGCGTATATTTGAAGTCAAGGAATCAAGAAAATATTCGCGTTTCCCCCTCATCCACACGCTACCATTTTTAAGCATATTGATGGTAAGTCTGCGCTAATCTTGCGGTGCTAAGGAGACGCTCATTAAATCTTCCGTTCGTGGAGAGCCTGCCGAACCATGAACGGAAGATTTAATAAAATCAGGGTGTTAAATCCGCCCACCCTTCGACAAGCTCAGGGCGAACGGATTTAATCAGCGTTTCCCTAAGTGTATGAACAATAGGATGAATCAAGATGGGTTATGCTGAATTGCTAGAAACACTCCAAAACTTACCCCAAGACAAACAAGAAGAAGTATTTGATTTTGTAAAATTTTTGGCAGCAAAATCTACAAGGCTCGCGCCTAACAGTACGGCGCAAGCGAAACTGCACGAATACCAACAGACCTTGGCAAGTTTTGAACAAAAATACGCCATGACCACCGCCGCATTTCAGCACGCTTTTTAACGCAGGCGAATTAGGGGACGCACCTGAATGGTTTGACTGGGATAGCTACGCCACACTGGCTACCGAAGCACGACGGCAAATACAGCATCATGCCAACTAACCCCTCGTCCTTCAGCGTTTACACTGTCGCTATCAAAAATTATCAGCCAATTGGAGCTTCAACCTTTTTGTAAGTGAATTTGGGGGATAAGCGGCTAGGATGCGAAAGGCTGCGATGCTAGACCTGACCCCAAGGTATTGCAAGGTGTGTAGCTACCGCCGCCGCAGTTTCCTATAAATGATTACTATTCCCCAAGTCAGAACAAGCAACAGTATGATACTAGCGATAAATTGAGCTGTACGGGAATAGGCGTATTTCTGGATGGTGACCGCTCGCGTGATAAATCCCTGATGAGACGATAGCGAAGCGGGGCGCTTGAAATGCCGAACATATACCGAACCACCTCTCAGATAAGGGACGGCAACTTCAACCAAAGTATCTTTTCCAAGCAGAAGGAAGCGAACTACTTCACTGCCCGTCGATTCGCCATCCTCGCATTGCATCAGTATTTGACGGTAACCCTGTTTTTCCCCGAACGGTTCTAGGCCGTTAACTAGACCAGTTTCCTTATTTATCCATTTTGCCTCTTTGCTCAAGTCACCCACCGAGTGTGACGTAACAATATTGTCCAAGTCACCCAACACGGAGTTATTGATGGAACCAAGGATACCCTGCAGTGACACACCGCCCGAATCGCGCAACGTGCAGCCAGATATATCGTAGGGCCATGCATCCCTTTTGAGATTGCTTTTTATGGAAATACGTGGTGTAGCTCCATCAAGATAGATGTCGGCACTAGCCTCACTTTTTTCGCCAGAGAGGACAAAATCTTCGTAACTATTGCTCACAACCCAGTGTCCCATCCATTCACTTCCCAGCTTCGTAGGCTCTGGCTCCATATCGTAGGGTAGCCACTCGTGGTGACCGATGCGTTTCATAAGGAATACTCCCCAGCGCGGGTCTTGTGTCAGGTAGCGGTCTATGCTGGCCTGCTCAGCGTCCACTAAAGTCTTCACATCAGAGCTGATATCCGCAAAATGCAACCCCATTCCCCAGCAAGGATCGAGAGATTGCATTGCATTGCGGGTAAGGCCGCCAGCATAGTGAAAACGATTCGCATGTATAGAAATGGATGTAAGGAATATTCGATCAGGCAGTGTAGTAAGGGTGGCTGGACCCCAAGTGAGTTCTTTTGACCGAATAGGTTGTCTTACGAGTTTCAGGAAATCAGTTTCATCACGCCTCCAACTAAATGTGAAGGCTTGTCGCACACGAAACAAAGCTTCCTGAATAAGCCTGTTGTTAGAATTGAAGTCGGGTTCCTCTTGGCATCCTGTGGCATCGTTCGGGATGTTCCCGAGGTTACCCTCTGCTATCGTGTATAGAATAATCTCTTGCAGTGCCAACCTACCCTGTGTGGAATATGAACTGCCTGAATCAAACTCCCAATAACCAGGCTCTTCTGTCAATTCGAACGCTGGTGCGAAGCCAATTTCCTTCAACCGTTTAACGGCAATTTTTTTCCTCACGCGATCGTTGGTGCAAGTTGATTCTATGTTGCTGCGGTCAATGACTGGGGTGGTTGAACACTGGCGCAAAATCACTTCAGCGACAAGGTCGCCACGGTGCATCGCCTCAATCAACGCGGGTAACCACGTTGCATTAAAGGCTTGGAATGCATCCGCATATACTTGATGCGCCATATTCATCTTGGCAACGCATTCTCGTACTTGGTTCGCTTCAATTGCCTGAATGTGAGCCGCAGCCATCTCTCGACGTTTGAACTCTTCCTCGTTCAACGAACTGCGATCAGCATCACCCTCATACTCCTGATCATCACCCTCGTATTCTTGTTGCGAGCCACAAGACTTATCACCTAGGTCTTTTGCCTTTAGTGGCTCAAGTAGTGCGACATCATGCCGCAGTTTCCAGACATTTATAAAACCACGGGTGTCGACCTTTGCTGAAAAATTAAGGTAATTGGTCGCCGACACGCCTGACGCAACCCCGCTTGCGTGTAAGGCTACAGGACTTGTCTTTTGCCCCCAATTTATTTCCTCTTCTTGTTGATCGGCCACTGCCACTGGTGCAATGAAACCTGCAATCGCAAACACCCAAAATGACAGCGGCAGCTTCATCTTCAATCCTTTCGCAGATATTATTTTGCATTAACTTTCTTGCTCTTGTGCTGTTGCGATCGGGATTCGTAAAAGGCACAGCAGCCCCACTTACATGGAAATTGCATTGTTTCAATCGACCGTTGAATGGTCAATCAAGATGATGTTTATTTCTCAATTCGCCATCCTTGCAAAAAATTGTGTTGGTTGACTATCCACAGGGTGCTGCTTGGTTCATGCCATATTGGCTCAATGTCACTAATACCACCACGGCTACCATCCAAATCAGGTTCATTCAGTGTAGCAACCAACTTTCGGCTTCGGTAATCATATAAATCAGCCGATGTTCCCTTGATTCCCAGCACCAGATGATCATTCAGCACATAGACATGTTCATAGTATGGAATCCCCAATCTGTGTGCTAGCTTGGAACGTTTGTGTTTCCAGATTAATGCAGTTTGTGTGATTGACTGCTCGGCAGGTACATCACCACTGACACCTTGCCTGAAAATCACAGTGCCCGTCGTGCCTGGTGTTTCGATATGGCGAACAATCAGGCTCTTGTAGTCGTCAATACTGGCAATATATTCTTGGGGTACACCGTATGTTTTCAGGTCATTCGCGCTCAACTTCACCACAGTTCTATCACAGGAAGCGACGGGGTAGCTAATTGTTTCGCAATATGTTGCGACTTCCTCTCTGATCAATTCACCCGTTTTCAACGAGTAAGCAGCAGCGATACCAGGCGCGCCATGGCTAGCTGCATCGGTATTATTCTGTTTCCAGTTCACGTAGATGATCGACTGATGTTCCCCACTAAAGCCAGCTCCAAACAATGCGATCTTCCATCCAGATTTAGAGATAAGCATGCGGCGTTCTCCTGACCATGGTTGGATCTCTAGTGTGTTGTCCTGATAGGCGAGGGAAGCACTGGACTTGGGCAAGGTAAGAGCGCAAGCCCCCGCACTGCGTGGCGTTGGAGTGCGCCGAATATCTCTTCCCGTAACGGGATCGAGAACAATAAGTTCCATGTTGTTATCGATCATAAGCGTACCATCCGCCAAGCCCACTATCCCAGGCCGGGGCGAGGGTGCAATCATCGGTGGGCACGAATCCCTCGAAATCGGTTTGCCGTACAGGGTCTTTTCGTACACTTTGCGCGCTATGTGCGTTGATATTGAGGTATCTATCTGGCGTGCTTCGGGCGATTCGTCGGCAGGCGCACAATAATCTTTAACGGGGTCAGCTCGCGCCGTAACGAGATTCAACGCCTCCTGCGGCACTGCGTAGCGTTTCAAACTACCATCAACCAAGGTTGCCCACAATGTTGTGCCGTCGAGAGATGCTCGCATCTGACTGATCTCGCCGTTGCCGAATAGTCTTGCGACGGGCTTCGTCATGGACGGTTGTGCCGTGCTACTGACATCGAAGAATTCCACGACATGCCTGACTTCTGTTTTCCTAGGTGTGCTCGTTACACTCCTGCCTAATGCAAGCCAGCGACCAAAGCTGTCCGCTGCCAAGCGAAGCATGGAAGGCTGGACAGACATTCCCGCCAAAGTCAGAGCATTAGGTGCGCCAAGTGTCGTGCTACAACCCCTCAGCGGAAATCGGACTAGCTCTGGATTATCCGTGGCTATTGTTTGCCGAATTGCCCACCCCTCGCCGCTGAAATGGCTCATGCCGAGTAGAGTATCTGGCGATGGCTCATATGCAGTCTGGATTTTCGCACTGCTGCGCAGTTGCTTGCTTTTAATATCCCAAAGGGAATACACCGTATCCCATGGTGAGGTCGTCTCTTCTCCCAAGGAGAGGGTTTCGATGATCAGAAGAAAACGGTTTCCAGGTAAAAATTCTAGCTGCAGCAGGCGACCTCTTCTTTCTGCAAAAGGAAGGTCTAGTAATGGCTTGTTGTCGCGGGTGCTGAATATTCTGATTTTATCAATCATTCCTACGAAGGCATTGTGGGCAAACATTTCCCCATCTGGGGAAATAGCCGCAGGTTTGTACACGAAGGAATATGTGCCGAGGTTCGCCATGCACCCGTTATGGGGCAAAACGATCCATGAGATAACTGGCGTGGTATCGGAAAAATCTATTGCTCCCAGACCATTACAGATCGTCGTAACTAAAGCTCGTTGCCCCGAACGTGATAATGAAATACTCATAGGGCTAGCCAGGAGTGTGAGAGCAGGACTTTCTTGCTGTGTCTTCGTCGAAACGCGATGCAGCTTTGGCGTACCGTCGCCGTACATGACCCACTCACCATTCGGCGAAATCGCCAACGGGTGCATTGGGTAGTTCAGCGACCCGAATATCGGTTCTTGCGTGACTAGGTTATTTGCTGGTAACGCAGCAGGCACTGCATTCTCAGCTTGCGCTGATAAGCTAAAGGTGGAAACGAGAAAAAATAAAATTAAGACCCGTGATCGAGCTAATAGTCTCGCAAGTTCGAGAGGGGGCATCCCATGCCCTCTGGTCGATTTCATCACCTTTCTCGTCGCGTTAGCGATTACCTTAAAACAACCCATTTTTGTTTTCATGCAGCCTCCTTGGCGAGAGAGAATAATCGGGATAGCCCCTCATGTCACGCGGTTAAAATATAATGTCAATTAAATCATAAAGATAGAAATAAATATCTTTTTAATAAATATACAACCTAACTGTGAGTACGACAAATTCGTACGCTTTTGGGTGAATAAGGTCGATATTTTTCAATCTACCCCTTATTTTTCGCCCCATCGGGCGATGTACGAATGAATTCGGAATCAATAGGAATCATAAGGTCAGACTCCAATGCTGCTACCGAAAATAATTTAATAAATTATTATCAATGTGTTGCACATTAATATGCCCATCAAAACCAAGAGCTCTTTACGCGAAAATCAGTTAAACCTATTTGCATCCCGATGTTGTTTGTATATACTAAAAGTAATCACAAGCTAGGAGAGCATCATGCGTACAGCGAAGGTATTTAGAAGCGGCAATTCGCAGGCGGTACGGATTCCTGTGGAATTTCAGTTCGATACAGATGAAGTGGAGATTTTTCGGCGTGATGACGAATTAGTCTTACGCAAAATCCCGCGTTCATTGGCGCAAGCGTTTCATTTGTTGACGGCATTGCCTGACGACTGCTTGGTCGAGCGCGAAGATGCTCTGCCGCAAGTGCGTGAAGGATGGTAATCATGCCGCGCTACTTGCTCGACACCAACATCTGTATTTACATTAAAAATCATCGACCTGCCGAAGTGTTGGCGCGCTTTTCCGCGTTGCCATCGGGCAGTGTGGCGATGTCGGTTATCACCTACGGCGAACTGGCTTTTGGCGCAGAAAAAAGCACAAAGTCACACGCCGCGCAACAAATTTTGCAGCAACTCACCGCCTTGATTCCTGTGTTACCGCTGAATGAAAACACATCCTTGCACTACGGCAAAATTCGCCAATACTTGCAAGCTCAAGGCACACCCATCGGCAACAATGACCTGTGGATTGCCGCTCATGCGCTGGCTGAAAAATTGATTTTGGTGACCAACAATGTCGCCGAGTTTGAGCGTGTACCTGCCTTGCAAGTCGAAAACTGGGTGGGAATTTAGTGAGTAGGGTGCGCCGTGCGCACGGGGAATTCACGTATTAGATTGAATTAAATGGTTTTTCCGCGTGCGCATAGCGCACCCTACCTGACTGTCCTTCTCGAATGTGAGGTTAGCCGCCGCAGGGCTAGCGATATGACAGATACTACGGGGAGGAAACATGACTCTGCGTCAAGAGGATTTTTCTGGATACCCACAGATTCCGTGCTGGAAGAACCAAGCCAGATTCAAAAGGGGTCAGCAATATGGTGAAAAGAACGATTGGGACTATCCCAGCGGTACGGGCACTTGGATCAATGGCACGACACGCATTGTGGACTGACACTGAGTAGATAAGAACAGGCGGAACGGTAATAAGCGTTAGCAGAAGCGATGTGGTTAAGCCAATTTGGGCGGTGTCGGTTGCGGCGAAAGCGCATGTGGAGAAAAACCAGCCGACATGCAGTACATACGCTTTTAGCAGGCGCATTCGTTTCCTGCGAAGTTGGTCGATCAAAAGTACGTGTTCCATAGTGCTAACGACGCTGTAGAAAAACCCGATTCTGAAGACCTGTTTCAGCGTTGGGTGGATTTTTTTCAAACCAGATCGTTATTTTCATTTTCGGCTTCTTGTTTTTATAACATATTTTCATTGCAAACC
>JAQTYN010000003.1 GCA_028688275.1 Gallionella sp.
GCGGGTGGCTGGTATTTGGCCCTGGTGCCATGCCTGCCAACCCTAACATTGCCATCAGTCGCTGTACGCGCTTGCGATTGATTTTATACCCTAAATCTCGCAAATAAATCTTGATCTTACGGCTACCAGCAATTCTCAATTCAAAAATTTATCTACTATGCGCCGCTGTAGATTGGGATTGATCCCAAACTCCAAGCCCGTCATACCGACGAAAGTCGGTATCCAGCCCAAAAAACAACCCGCGTAGCGAACAAAACCGATGCGGTCTCGCTACGCGAGGCTCAATTTAATGTCTGGATACCGACTTTCGTCGGTATGACGATGCTGAGGTATTTTGAATTGAGAATTGCTGTACGGCTACCGGGCGGGTATATTCAGCGTCGATCAGTGCCAACAACCCCAATTCCTGCTGATCTGGTTTTACAACCTGATGCGGCGCATAAACCGTGGAGCGGTTAACACCCGCCAACTCGCACTGTCGAGTCAGTGCCAAGGGTTCATGGATACCAACCCATGGTCTGCGTTCTGCTACAGGCAAATCCCAGACTTTTTTTTGAGCCAGTCGAGTTCCATCTTGAGTCGACCAATCTCGGAATACAGTCGCTCTGGACTGGCAGATGGGTCGGCAGGTTTGGGGCCGCGTTTGACCTCAAACAGACTCGCAGCTTGTTCTTGTAGTTCGCGTTTCCACAGACCAACTTGCGTCGGATGCACGCCAAATTCCTGACCAAGCTCATTTACCGTCTTAATGCCACGGATCGCCTCAAGTGCCACTTTCGCCTTGAACTCGCCCGTGAAGTTTTTACGTCGGCTTTCACTCATCACCTGCTCCTCTTTTACTGCAGGCTACCATCTTAATTCACTGTCTGAAATTCGGGGTCCACTATACTATGAGAAAGGTGTAGAAATTTGCACAACTCTTTGCCAAAATCGATAACAGCGTAAGGCGGATTCGCGTCAGCAATCCGCCCTTTTTCCGCCCATCACCTTGATAATATACGGGACACCCGTATATTCCAGCCCATGCTCACCGTCATCGAAACCCCCACTTTTCAGAAACAAGCTGAAAAATCCGATCGGAGTCTGATCTACTGGCGTTTATTGACGGCGGTGAATGCTTTGGCGGCTGATGTGATTCCAGGAGCAGATGGCGCACAAAAAGTACGCTGGGGACGAGCTGGGTCTGGCAAACGTGGCGGGTGCGCGTGGTTTATTTCAACCTAACGGCGCAAGGTGTGGTGGTCTTGGTGTTGCTGTATGCGAAATCCGAACAAGCCAATATGTTGCCCAACGATATTGATAAGGCGGTGTGAGATGGATATTGAAAAAATAGCGCGTGCGATTGAGCAAGATGCGGGGATGGAACTGGCGGAGGTGCGGCAAGCCTTGTCCGAAGCCAGCGCGGGGATTGGGCGGGTCACGACACCTGCGCAAACGTTGGTGCGGGCAGCACGGGTAAAAACAGGTTTGTCGCAACAGGCTTTTGCCGATCGCATCGCCACCCCCGTGGCAACCTTGCGCGATTGGGAACAAGGTCGATTTTCACCACCTGGTGGGATTCTCTGTCTGCTGCGGTTACTTGAGCGACATCCTGATTTAAGCGATGAATTGGCGTTGGCGTAAGACATTCGCGTCAGCAATCTGCCTTTTTTCGCCCCAATCAGCGGGTTGCTCAACAGCGAACCCGCCCACCTCAAGCCAACATCTCCAACCCATTCCGTTCCACAATATTCAGCAATTTCAAAGCAATACCGCTAGGACTTTTCTCGCCGACTTCCCATTCAAGGCTTTATATTTGGGCGAATCAGCTTATTCAATCTGCTCAAAAATCAGCAATGCACACGCCACGCAAGTGGATTTGACGGTTTCCCAGTCATGCCAACGGGGGGCTAGGTTTTTGTATTCGGACAAATTAACGTCTTCTAAATCGTATGGCAGCGGATTGGCAAGCTGGATTTGCAATTGTTGCAAGGCAGATTCACCGTTGGTTTGAGGATACAAACGGTCGAAATTTTGTAATGCTTGCACCAATGCGGCATCACCAATATGTGCCGCCAGAGCAACAAAATCGAGATAATCGCGGGTGGCGTTGCGTTTGAGTATTAACACGCCTTTGATGCGCAAAATTTCCGCTTGTGTCGGCACGGTGATGGTTTTGCCAAAACATTCGACTTGTGTGATTTCCAGCGGCTGTTCGCGAATCAGTTGTCGTATGCCCGTTTCAATGCCGTCCAAGCTCCCCAAAATTTGCACGGGGCGTTGGACGCGGGCGGTTTTCCAGCCTGCAATGGATTCCAACTCTGCCAATATCGCATCGAAGCGCGGGCGTAGATCGGTTAAAACATGATCTGCATCCACGGATAAGCGGTGTTCCGCATACAAAGCCGATGCCGTGCCGCCAACCAACACAGCGTCAGGCAAAATGCGTTGCAAACGCGCGGCAGAGGACAGCACTCGCTCCCAATCAGGCAAGTTGTTGTTCGACATAGTGTTTCCAAAGATGGTATCGCTGGGCGTAAGGGTCGTGGGTATGCGCGCCGCATACGCGGAGAATCTTTTCCAGCAACAGCGGGTTGTCCAGCACCGCATGGCGCAAGCCTGACCAGTCTTGTCGTTGACCACGCCCAATCACGTCGTCAATGGCTGCGAGGGTGAAATTTTGGTGGTTTAGGTGGCGGTGTTGCATGATTTTGGGGTAAAAAGTGAGGAGGTCGAATTATATACCGTTGCCTTATTTTTTTACCCATCACCTTCTCAACACTCGCATCGGTTTAAACGCACACCTTAGTCAAATTGCGCTTAAGATAAGCACTTGCATCCAAAGTATAAGCAACTGGGTGTGATGCAAATATCCGTAACTTCCCTTGCGCCTTGAAAAGCGCGTCCAACAGGAGATAATCATGACGATTGCAGATGAACTACAAAGTACGATAGACCAGATGGTGCAGCGCGGCAAAGGCATACTGGCGGCGGATGAGAGCCAGCCGACTATTGCCAAACGCTTTGCTGCGATTGGGGTGGAAGCGACGGCGGAGCATTGTCGAACTTACCGTAGCCTGTTGTTTGCCGCACCTGGGATTGAGGAGTACATCAGCGGTGTGATTGAATTCGAGGACACTCTCGCGCAGACTGATGATGCTGGCGTGTTGCTACCTATGGTGTTGGCGCAGCGCGGCATTGTGCCAGGGGTGAAGGTCGATAAAGGCAAAGGAGCGTTGGCACTGTCACCTGACGATTCGATTACTTACGGTTTGGATGGATTGGCGGAACGCTTGGCGCACTATAAAAGCCAAGGCGCGTGCTTTGCCAAGTGGCGAGAAGTGTATGCGATTGGTGAACATTTCCCTTCCGCACTGGGCATCACTGCCAACGCCGAAATGCTGGCACGTTATGCAGCCGTTTGTCAGGAACAAGGTATCGTGCCCATCGTCGAGCCAGAGGTGCTGATTGACGGCAATCACAGCATGGCGCGCTGCGCCGAGGTGACCGAAGCGGTGCAAAAGGAGATTTTTCACGCGCTGCACCGCCATCATGTGGTGCTGGAACACATCATCCTCAAACCCAATATGGTGCTGCCAGGCAAAGATCATCCCGTGCGCGCCAGTGCCGAAGCCATCGCAGCCGCCACATTGCAAGTTTTCCGCCGCACCGTTCCCATGGCAGTCCCTAGCATCAATTTCCTGTCAGGGGGCTTGAGTCCAGAAGCGGCAACCGCCAACCTCAACGCCATGAATGTCGCCATGCCGAATGCCCCTTGGCTGCTGTCATTTTCTTATGGTCGCGCCCTGCAAGAGACCGTGTTGCAAGCGTGGCAGGGCAAAGCCGAAAACATCGCCGCCGCCCAACAAGCCTTGTTGAAACGCGCAAGACTGAATGGCGCAGCGCAACGGGGTGAGTATTCATCGGCGATGGAGTGATTTTTGTTGAGTGAATTGTAGGGGCGGATGCGTGGGCGCATGTTTTGCAGCAGCTTGTTAAGGTAAAATCAGTCGCAAATCATTTTATCTTCTTTGTGTGCTACATCGTGCCCACGCTTTAATTCCTAATCTACATGAATCTAAATCAAAAAATAGCCATAATCGGCGGTGGCTACGCGGGCATGGCGGCGGCGGTGACACTGGCGCAGCGCGGCGTTGCCGTCACCGTGTTTGAAAGTGCCAAGCAACTCGGCGGACGGGCGCGGGGTGTGAGCTATCAAGACACGCAATTGGATAACGGGCAGCATTTGTTGCTGGGCTGTTATCGGGAAACTTTGCGCCTGATTGAGTTAGTCGGCGGCAATATCGAACAAGACTTTGTGCGCTTCCCGCTGCAATTGGAGTTGCATGAACAGTTTTCCTTAAAAGCCCCCAACTTGCCCGCACCGCTGCATTTGTTGGTGGCGTTTGTGCAGGCGCAAGGGCTGACGTGGGCGGATCGTTTGAAGGCGGCGGGGTTTATGGTGCGCTTGCAACTGGCGAAGTTTCGTTTGGATCAGTTGCAACGCGGCATGACGGATTGCACCGTGGAGGAACTGATGACCCGTTATGGGCAAACAGGCGATCTGACCTTAAAGCTGTGGGAACCGCTGTGCATCGCCGCTTTGAATACGCCCATTGCACAGGCTTCGGCGCAAGTGTTGCTGAATGTGCTGCGTGATTCGCTGAATCAAACCCGTGCCGACAGCGATATGTTGTTGCCGCGTATGAATTTCACCGCCTTGTTTCCGCAACGCGCCGCGCAATATGTGGAGGCGCAGGGCGGAAAAGTGCATCTTGTGTGTGGTGTTGAAACGCTACGGCAAGTCGAGCATGGTTTTGAGCTGACTACGCCGCAAGGCACGGAATTGTTCGATAAAGTCATCTGCGCCACCTCGCCCAGCGTCGCCGCGCGCTTGCTACGTGACACGTTGGACGTGAGTTTAATTGCCGCTTTGCCGCAACAACCGATTTACACCGTGTATTTGCAATACCCCGCCGAATGCCGTTTGCCCACGCCGATGTTGGGCTTGCATCAGTGCACTAGCCAATGGCTATTCGACAAAGGACAAATCGCGGGGCAGCACGGCTTAATCGCCTCGGTGATTAGCGCGGAAGGCTTGCACCAAGAGTTAAGCCAAGACCAGCTCGCACTCGCGGTTGCAGCTGAACTCCAACAAAAATTTGCCTTCCCCGAAGCCCCCGTTTGGTACAAAGTCATCGCCGAAAAGCGCGCCACCTTCTCCTGCAACGCTCACCTCGTCCGCCCCGACCAATGCACCAGCGTGTCAAATTTATGGCTGGCGGGCGATTACACCGCAGGCGATTATCCTGCCACCTTGGAAGGCGCGGTGATGAGTGGGGTCAAGTGCGCGAGGGAAATTTCGTAGGTCGAGTAAGGTGATTGCACCGTACCCGACTTTTTTGAGGTTCTTGTTGGGCTGCGTTATAAAACCACAAACACGACCAGAGTTTATACGTTGCATTCATACTTTGAATACGCTACATTATTCTCCATTAACTTCCTACTTTTTAGGAGACTATTATGTATGCGGAAAAACTGTCTGTTTCGATTCCTGCGGGACTCGTTGGATTTATTGAACAATATCGCGCCACGCACGCGCTCAAAAGCCGTTCTCAAGTGATCGGGGCTGCGCTGGAATTGCTGCGTCAGCGCGAATTGGAAACGGCGTATCTCGCCGCCAGCCAAGAAGTCGATGCCGATTGGGAGCAAACCACAGCGGATGGGTTGAATCATGAAACGTGGTGAAATTTGGTTTGCCGATTTAAATCCTACACGAGGCTCGGAAATCGCCAAATGCCGCCCCGTGCTGATCGTCAGTAACGATGCAAACAACCGCGCCGCCAGCACCATCACCATCCTGCCGCTGACTTCCAATGTGGCAAAGGTCTATCCCTTTGAAGTCCTGCTCACCGCCGCCGAATCAGGCTTACCCAAAGACTCCAAAATCCAAGCCCAACAAATCCGCACCATTACCAAAGAACGCATCACGGGCAACGCGGTCGGGAGTGTGTCAAAACCAACGCTACAATTGGTTGACGCGGCGATTCGGTTGCATTTGGGGGTGTAAAAATAACATGGAGAATGCAGATGAATACTTTGATTCGCCCAACTGATAACGAAAACGCAGCTATCACAACGGCGGCATTATCCGATCCCGACGCGCTGCTGCTGACCGATATCGAACGGGTGCAAGTTTGTCTTTCGGGCAGTGATTTTGCCCAAAGCATTCACAAGCACTTTGCCGATCTTGGCTTAGATGAACTACCGATTCCACCGCGTCAGGTTTGGCAAGTGCGTTAATGGTAAACTTGCCCCCGCGTGCTTCAATTTAAGTTAGCAAATTTTCAGCACATAGCTTTAACTCCCCTCGCCCACTTGTGGGAGAGGGGCTGGGGGAGAGGGAATGCACCCGAAAATCAAAACGCCCCTCTCCCTAACCCTCTCCCGCAAGCGTGAGAGGGAATTGCCGCATTAGTGATGGATAGGGTGGATGGTAAAATTGCCCCTCGCAAGAAAGGAAGCGGTCGATTGATATGAAAGCAAATGAGTTTGAACAACGATTTGAGGCGGGGAAGATATTTTGGATGCGCTTGATCTTTCCAAAGCCCGTCGAGTTGCACAGGGTCAAAAACGGGTCAACGTGGATCTCCCTGCTTGGATGGTGGAGTCTTTGGATAGAGAGGCCAGCCGCGTCGGGGTGAGCCGACATCCATTATCAAAGTTTCGTAAGGCAGTTTCGCGCAGCAACCCACCAAAATAGGACGAATTTGAATATGAATACCTTTAATCCTCTACTTGATTATCTGCATCAGTCTTTGTGCATAGACTATTTTAGTCCTTATAATTGTTATTATTATTATGATGGAGAGAAAAAACTCGAAGGGAGGGCTACTTTTTTCATGCGTCCTTCTAATTACTCCCCTTGTGCGCCTTTACAGCTACAAATAATGATCGCATTTACTATTCTTGACGGACTTATTGATGAAGCCAATCCCGACCTTGTTGATTATAGCTTCGATAAAAAATATAAGGCGTTGCCAGTATCAACAAACATCGAAAAAATTAAACAATCTATTTATCGTATTATTCGGTTGATTCGGAACAAGATAACGCATTCCCCAACAGAAATAGGCTATTCGGATGAGGAATTAACAATTAAGGAATTCAAAATATCTAGACACGCATTAACTGCGCTAATAGAGTTGATACTTGTATTTGTTGAATATAAAACCGTTACGGATAAATACTTTGAGTTAATCGTCAGTAGCTACTACAGGAGTATTCAACGTGGCATTTCTGGCTCCCCAGACACTCACACACCCTCACTTCATAATGTCTCCGTGGAAAATAAAAACTTCTATCACAAACAACGACATTTATTTTGCATTAAAAATGTTGATTTAAACCTAAATAATTGTGTTTCTATTAAGCGCTCCCATTGTGACTATGAAATTATCGACTCTGATGGACAAAAATTTCGAGTGAAAGATCGGGATGATTATTTAATAAAGATCAAAGATGATGGTCTATTTCTTATTCCTGGGTTTCAGATTGCAGATAGGGAGCTGATTGAATATGAGTTGCTAAATCAATGGCGCATTGAGGAAAATTGGTTTGGCAAATTGAAAATTCTTACGCAAATAGAGATATAGTTCACCGTTGTGGCTTAAGCGCGAAGCCCAACATTCCCCCGCGTTAATTTGTTTGTTGGGCTTCACTTCGTTCAACCCAACCTACTAACATTTCACCTTTCCCGTTTCACTTTTCACCATCATAAATGTCAATAAAAACCTTCCCCAACAGCCCGTACCGCCTACATCAACCCTTTGAACCTGCTGGCGATCAGCCGACGGCGATTGCGCAGTTGATCGAGGGGATTAACGACGGGTTGGCGTTTCAGACTTTGTTGGGGGTGACGGGGTCGGGCAAGACGTTCACAATGGCGAATGTGATTGCGCGGACGGGGAGGCCTGCGATGGTGATGGCACCGAATAAGACGTTGGCGGCGCAATTGTATTCCGAGATGCGTGAGTTTTTCCCTGAAAATGCGGTGGAATACTTTGTTTCCTACTACGATTATTACCAGCCCGAAGCCTACGTGCCGTCGCGGGATATGTTTATCGAAAAGGATTCGAGCATTAACGAGCAAATCGAGCAGATGCGGCTGTCGGCGACTAAGGCGATTTTGGAACGGCAAGATTGCATTATCGTGGCGACGGTGTCGGCGATTTATGGCATTGGCGATCCTGTGGATTATCACGGCATGATTTTGCATTTGCGGGCACAGGAAAAAACCAGCCAGCGCGACATGATTAAACGCTTGATTGATATGCAATATGAGCGCAATGAGCTGGATTTTTCACGTGGCAAGTTTCGGGTGCGCGGCGATGTGATTGATATTTTTCCTGCGGAAAGCAACGAATTCGCGCTGCGTGTCACGCTATTTGATGACGAAGTGGAAACACTCGCGCTGTTTGACCCACTGACGGGGCATATTTTGCAAAAAATGCCGCGCTACACGGTGTATCCGTCCAGCCATTATGTGACCCCGCGCAGCACGGTGTTGGGCGCGATTGAAACCATTAAGACTGAACTTGCGTCCCGCATTGCGTTTTATCAACGCGAAAATCAATTGGTGGAAGCCCAGCGTATTGAGCAGCGCACGCGGCACGACTTGGAAATGCTGAATGAAATCGGCTTTTGCAAAGGCATTGAAAATTATTCGCGGCATTTGTCGGGACGACCCGAAGGAGCTGCGCCACCAACCTTATTGGACTATCTGCCGCCCGACGCGCTGATGTTTCTGGACGAAAGCCATGTGATGATTCCGCAAATCGGCGGGATGTACAAAGGGGATCGTGCCCGTAAAGAAAATCTGGTGAATTACGGCTTTCGGTTGCCGTCGGCGATGGATAACCGCCCGCTGCGCTTTGATGAATTTGAAGGGATGATGCGCCAAAGCGTGTTTATTTCTGCCACGCCTGCGGTGTATGAAGCCGAACATGCAGGGCAAGTGGTGGAGCAAGTGGTGCGCCCGACGGGGTTGATTGATCCTGTGATTGAAGTGCGTCCTGCCGTTAATCAAGTCGATGATTTAATGTCTGAAATTCGCTTACGTATCAAAGCGGGTGAACGGGTGTTGGTGACTACCTTGACCAAGCGCATGTCGGAAGATTTGACCGACTATCTTTCCGAACACGGCATCAAAGTGCGTTATTTGCATTCCGACATCGAAACGGTGGAGCGCGTGGAAATCATCCGCGATTTGCGCCTTGGGATGTTCGATGTGCTGATTGGGATTAACCTGCTGCGCGAAGGGCTGGACATTCCCGAAGTGTCGCTGGTGGCGATTTTAGATGCGGACAAAGAAGGCTTTTTGCGCTCGGAACGCTCGCTGATTCAAACCATCGGACGCGCTGCCCGTCATTTGCACGGCAAAGCCTTGTTGTATGGTGACAAAATTACCCGCTCCATGCAGGCGGCAATTAGCGAAACCGACCGCCGCCGCGAAAAACAAATCGCCCACAACCTCGCCCACGGCATTACCCCTGTTGGTGTGCAAAAACGCATCAAAGACATTATCGAAGGCGGCTATGAGTCCGATGTGGCGCGCAGCGATCTCAAAATGGCGCAAAGCAAGGCAAAATATCAAGCGATGAGCGAGAAGGAAATCTCCAAAGAAATCACCAAGCTGGAAAAATCCATGCTCGAAGCTGCCAAGAATCTGGAATTTGAAAAAGCCAGCGAATTCCGCGACCAATTACGCAAGCTGCGGGATAGTGTGTTGTTGGGGTAAAACTTGGTAGGGCAGGGGGGGGGGTAGGATAGGCAGTTTAACGCGGTTAGGGACGTGTGCTGACTCAGTCTTCCCTTCGCGGTGGCCTTGAGCTTGCCGAAGCTGGCACTAGGATTATTTCGCTCACCCTTCGACAGGCTCAGGGCGAGCGGATTCAATCTGTGCTGCTTTAGTATTCTACGTGTAAGCGAACCGCATATACCTTTATGGGTCCGCGATCTGCGTTATAGGCAGGATTTTGGATATGCTGATAATCGGTCGTCAACCAAGCCCCACGGAATAAGTTAAAGCTGTAATAACCCTCGACGATGGTTTCGGGTTGATAGCGCAAGCCTTTATCACCAATAAAGAAGGAAATTCCACCTGCCTCAAGAAATTGCCGGCGTTCAGTGGAAAGTGTGTTGCGCATCAAGGCGATGCCTGCGCCATCTTCGCTACGCCCCCAAACGTTGCCTTTGAGGGTAAGACCCGTCGCCAACGAGCCGTCGACTTCGGTAAATGCCAAGGTTTCTGTTCGTCCATCTGCTTGCATGACGCGCAAGAAATAGCCGATACCATCAGTCATTTCTTGTTCCACATTGATGCCTAGACCGTACTTAATTTTTTCTGTGCCTCGAACGGCCAATAGTGCGTCTGGACCTGTGTACTGCCCAGGATGTCCTTTTAACCATGTGAGCGCATCGTTAAAGCTTGCCATTTTGGCGCGATTTCGCCAGCCCAGCATCCTGATTTTTCCAGGATGACCTTGCCATTGATGTGCGTGTTCAAGTTCAATTTGGTCGCCATAGTGATTACCTAATGCATAATCGGTGGGCAGCCCATTAGGGTCTTTCGGACCTGACATGCGTCCGAAACGTAATACCCAATCCTGTTGATACCATTCTGCGGCAAAGCCAAACCCAAAGCCACGTGCATCTGCGGCATAGTCGTAAGAGGCGTAGGTCCATCCTCCCCAGTTCATAAATTGTGTATGAGGATCTTTCGCGTATAGATTGGGATCGAACACATCGAGGGTAGAGAAATTGCCTACCGTTAAAACGAAGCGATTTTTATCGACCATGCCTGCCAGTTGATTTTGGTTGGAATCTAGTTGCTGGGAGTCACCCCCTTGATTCCAAGTTTGTCTCAAAAATAGGCGTTGGCGATACAGTACAGGATTGGTGCCTGCTGCGCGCGTAATTTCACCATTGGTAAAACTACCCAGTCCCACTAAGTTGGTCGAGAATGGCACGCCCTGAGAAATTTCTGGATTAAAATATATTTCCCCATTATCCCAAGGTCGAAATCCAAAAAATCCCGTCGTTGTGAAGGTGTACATCTTCTCCGCACCCGAAATAATGCTGTTGGGACCAGAATAGGCTGCTGAATAAGCGGGATGCTTTTGCCAGTTATAGGTAAGTTGTAGTCTAGCAGTATTTTCCTCTATGAGAGGTGCAGTGTGCGCCTGACAACTAAACGAAAAAGATAAGCCCAGCAACAGCATGGACAGGTGCGAGACGGAGAAGCCTCCTCCACGAGAGGCGGCAGATTGCAGTTTCATGATTGACATCCTTTAGTTATTGTTCTTAATTTTTTATTTCTTGGCCAAAGAAATATACAATACAGGCCGCTAGGTTTATTGTTATAGATTATAATAACAAGTTAAAACAACAACCTAGATTATTGCATCTCAGGAATAGTGGTCAATCAACCTTTCCAGATCAACATCGTTCAAACGCGGTTTCAAAGGGCGTGAAGATGCATAAAACAGATTGCAATTACTGCTGTTCGTACCCTCTCCGCGCTTCATCCGCAAATTTAGGGAATAACATAGGTAATAGCAATAAGGTAAAGATCGTACCTGACACAATCCCGCCCACAATCACCACTGCAAACGGACGTTGTGTTTCAGAGCCTGCACCATGGGACAGCGCGGCGGGCAACAACCCTAAACCAGCCATCAAGGCAGTCATCAGGATGGCGCGCAAACGAGTCACAGCACCATCCAGCACGGCTTCGATCACTGATTTGCCTTTCATGATTTCAAGCATAAATTCTTCGACCATGATGACCCCGTTTTGCACAGAAATCCCGGCCACTGCGATAAAACCGACCGCAGCGGAGACGGACATATGCAATCCTGCCAAGCCTAAGCCCGCGAATCCACCGATAAAGGTAAAAGGCACCATCAGCAGCACCAGCACCGCTTTACTCGTGGAACGGAATGCCCAGAACAACAGCACGAAAATCAGCATCACTGATATAGGGACAATGATTTTTAAGCGAGCGACCGCACGTTGTTGATTCTCGAACTGACCGCCCCATGTTATTTCATACCCTGGTGGCAGTTTCACTTGTTCATTCACTTTCGCCATGGCTTCTTCGACGAATCCACCTTGGTCTCGATTGACTAAGTTAGCCTTGACTGCAACTAATCGTCCACCATTTTCCCGACTAATCCGCCCCGCGCCCTGCTTGACCTGAATATCTGCAATAGAGCCTAAAGGAATCGTCGGTGTCGTATCGACAGGCGCATTGTCCGCATTTGGATGATTTTGATCTGATGGCGGTAGGGGGGGTAAATTAATTGGCAAATCTGCTACATCATCTACCGCATCACGGAAACCACTACTTAATCGTAAGGTCACATCAAATCGTCTATCCCCTTCATAAAACACATTGACGCCATCGCCCGCCAGCGCGGTTTGTATGGTGCTGTTGACATCGGCCACATTGAGACCATAGCGCGCCATCTGTTCACGATTCAAAATGATATTTAACTCGGTTTGACCGCCAATTTTAATTGCCGCGACATCAGTTGCGCCTTTAATACTACGCAATACATCTGCAATTTGTTCGCTTTTATCTTCCAAAATTTCCAAATCTGGCCCATAAATTTTGACTGCAATTTCCCCTTTTACGCCCGACAAAGCTTCCTCCAAATTATCTTGAATAACTTGTGAGAAATTGGTTGGCACCCCTGGCATTTTGTGTATCTCTGCCTCCATGGCTGCAATAAGACTTTCCTTATCATGGAACTGTGGTCGCCAAGTGCTTTTATCATTTAAGTCGGCCATGACTTCTAAATTGTTGAAACCCTTGGGATCGGTTCCATCGTCAGGTCGTCCCACTTGGGTAATGACATTATTAATTTCGGGATAGGAAGTTAATATCGTGCGAACGCGTTGTTCCACTTCTTTGGTTTTTTCAAGTGCGGTAGCGGGTGGTAAAGTAATGGTGAGCCAGATATTGCCCTCATCCAACTTTGGCAAAAACTCACTGCCCAAGCGAGGTGAGAGAAGCAAGGTGATTACTAGCAATCCAACGGAGAAGCTTACGACCCAACGACGTTTATCTTGCGACCACATTAACAGGCGCAGGTAGCTGACTTGTAACGAGTGCATCCAATCGCTATGTTTTTCGGCGAGGTCACCGTTCTTGATGGCATAGCTCATGAGCACGGGTATTAAGGTCAGCGTCAACAGCACTGCACCTAATAGTGCAAAAGTTAACGTAAATGCCATAGGGGAAAAAATTTTCCCTTCCACGCGCTGAAACGTGAAAATGGGCATGAACGCTAAAATAATGATGCCTTTGGAAAAGAGAATCGGTGTACCCAATTCAATGGCTGTCTTTTTCAACGCGTGAATACGCCAAGGATAGTGCCCCTGCTGTGGGAATCTTTCTGGATTGGCGGTTGCTAATCTCACCATCAGTGCTTCAACCAACACCACTGCACTGTCGATAATAATCCCAAAATCCACCCCCCCTAGTGATATCAAGTTAGCAGATACCCCTCGCAAATCCATCAAAATAAAGGCGAATAAAAGCGACAAGGGGATAACCGTGGCGACTGCCAATGCGGCTTGCCAACTACGTAGGAATACGATCAGAATGGCCACCACGAGTAGGGCACCCACTAACAGATTTTCGACTACCGTATGTACCGTGTGGTCAACCAGTAACGTTCGATCATAATAAGGAACGAGCCGAACCCCTTCAGGGAGTTTATGATCGAGATCTTCAATTTCTTTTTTGAGCTTACCAACTACTGTCGTGGCATTTTGTCCTTTAGTCATCTGAACAATGCCTTGCACGACATTGCCGCGCTCGTTAAATGCAACCATGCCCGATAAAGGGCGTGGACCAATGGCTACTTCAGCCACATCGCTGACTAAAATTCCCCGTCCTTGGCGTGTTTCAATCACTACGCGACCAATGTCGTCCAAGCTTTGAAAGAGTCCAATGCCACGAATGACCAATGCCTCATCCCCGCGCCGCATCACACCGCCGCCACTATTGGCACTGTTTGAGGTTAACACCTTGGCGACCTGATCTATCGTCACGTTATACTTGCGCAATAAATAGGGTTTAATGCGAACTTGATACTCTTTAACTTCCCCACCGAAACCGATGACATCTGCAATTCCTGGCACCGTACGCAATGCAGGACGTATGACCCAGTCTTGTAGTGCGCGCACTTCTCTTGCGGGCATGGTGGCGGGTGCTTCGATTACATATCGAAAAACCTCACCAACCGCATTCGTGAGTGGCGCAATGCTGGCATTGATGCCAGGCGGGAGGTTTACATTTTGTAATTTTTCTAAGGTTTGTTGGCGGGCAAAGTAGTCATCGGTACCATCTAAAAATGTCAGGGTAACTATAGACAAGCCCATGATAGAAACGGAACGTAGTTGTGTCATTCTTGCGACACCGCTCATTTCTCGTTCAATCGGTAATGTAATGGCTCGCTCAACTTCCTCAGGGGCAAGTCCAAGGGCTTGTGTGACCACTTGCACTTGGACATCCTGCACGTCAGGTGAGGCTTCGATAGGCAGATTGCTCCATGCGACTGAACCTGCTAACACAAGAGCCGCCGTTGCGATCAAGACAAAAACGCGCTGTTGCAGCGCAAAAGTAATAAGTTTTTCTAGCATATCAAATAACGCCAGATAATTCAGAGTTCAACAACAACGCGCCTGTTGTAACGACTCGCTCATTGATACGTAGTCCTGTTTTGACGAAGCTGTATTCTCGTCCTTGTATACTGAGCGACACTCGTCGGCGTTGAAATACCCCAGGAGATAACTCCACGAATAGGTAGCTGGAAACCCCTTGGGTAAAGATGGCGGAGTTCGGTACTCTAGGTAATTCAGAGGCGCGCTCAGAAATAGGCGTTACACGCGCAAACATTTCAGCCTTCAATTTATTTGGCTTGTCGTTGACTAATTCACAGCGCACCTGGATACGTCGTGTTTGTGGATCAAGCACATCCGCAATCACCGTCACTTTGCTATCAAAGAACTCGTTAGGATAAGCATCTACTTCGACCCGCATGGTTTGTCCAACTTTTACTTTATCGAGATATTGTTCGGGCAAGTCTACGATGACCCACAAGTTTTTGGGGTCGGTAATGACGAAAAGGGGATGCGTGGCATCTGGACGAACTTCTGTACCCGCATTTACTTGACGTTCACTCACTACTCCAGAAATAGGGGAGCGTAAAATAAAATGCCGATCAACCCCATTGAGTCCTAAATTTTGCAATCGTGCTCTTGTTCGTTCCGCCTCTGCTTGGGCTTGTTGGAGATCCGCATTAGCGGTATCAAGTTCACGTTGCGCAATACCTTTGCTTTTAATGAGCAACAAGTCACGTTCATAAACCTGTTCTCGATTCGCTAAATCTGCTTCTGCCTTAGCAAGCTCAGCTTCAGCTGTAGCAAACTCAGGGGAATCAATTTCAACCAAAGGTGCACCCGCTTTCACGAACTGTCCTAGTTCGGCAATAATGTTAGTGACACGCCCTGCCAAAGGTGTATAAATATCCGCCGTGTGATTGTCATCGTAATCAAGACGCGCATTTAACGAGTCAATCGCTGGCTCAGGAAAGGCTTCGGCGACTTGCACCTTCAAAAAGGCTAACTGGGGCGCGGTATAGGGATAAGTAATGGTGTCTGACTTCGCTGCCTTAACTGGTTCCACCGTGGCAGGGGGAGGCGCAGTGAGGGTAACATAGGCTTTCCAGCCCAAAAAACCGCCCACGACCAATAAAGGTACAGCGATTAACCAAGTCTTCTTTGTTGTTATTGTAATCATTGAATTGACTCTCCAGAAACAGGTACAGGTACGACATTTGAAACAACAGGAGACAAAGCTGATACAGACACACCGTCTCCATCAGTACGATTCCACCATCCCCCACCTAATGCTTGATACAAGGCTGCTGTGTCACCTAATCGATTGGTTTTTGCTTGAATCAAATTGATTTCAGATAATTGATATGCTTGCTCAGCTGCAAGCTGAGTTTGATAGTTTACCTGACCAAGCTGATATTGCTGACGTGTTAATTCGAGTGCATGTTGCGCGGCTTGCGTTGACTTACTCGCAGCGTGCAGTGCGTCAGCATCCGACTGTATGGTGTATAGCGCATTGGCAACATCTTGCAAAGCAACCATGACAGTGCTGCGATATTGGGCATCGGCCAGAATGACAGCTTGTTGCGCTGCGCGTGATTTTGCTTTTAAAGTGCCTCCATCAAAAATTGTGGCGGCGACATTGCCCGCTATATTGAAAAACCCACCCCCATGTTTGAACATCCAGTCTGGCGAGGTCGCCATTCCGCCTATGCCAGCCACTAATGCGAATTGAGGAAAGCGATTGGCCTCTGCGACACCAGCTTGTGCACTGGCAACATGAAGTTGAGCCTCTGCTGCCCGCACATCGGGACGCTGTTTAACCAGCTTAGAGGGCAAGGTTAAGGGGAGTTCTTGAGGTAGCTGTAGATCTGCTAATTCAAATTTTTCGGTTAACTCAGCATTGGGAGCCTCTCCTGCTAAAGTGCGCAGTAGGTTGCGGGTCAGTTCCAGTTGTCTTTTTAGTGGGATTAATGACTGCTCGGCAATCGCCAAGGCGGATTCTTGTGCGGCAACTTCCATTCCCGATGTATAGCCTAATTTTAATTGGGTATTCTGGATGCTCAGATACTCTTGATTCACTTGAACCACTTTTTCTGCGGCGGCTATTTGTGCGCGCAATGAAGCTTCTTGTAGGGCTGCAGCAACGACATTATTGCTCAGACTAAGATAAGCCGCTTCTAGTTGCAGTTTTTGCACTTCAATCTGCGCCTCAGCAGATTCCATCATGCGCCGATTTAAACCAAATACATCTGGCACATAACCCACCGTCAATTGCGCGACATGAAAGCTGTAATAAGCAGGGGCATTAAACACAGGACCGTTGGGGTTGTTATAGACTTGAATGTTTTGACCATTCGCCTGTACGCCAGGGGAGTTTCCCCCCATATTCCCTGCCAACTTATTACGCGAAGGGGTATAGCTCACCCCTACCGTAGGGTAAAAGAATCCTTGTTGCGCATTGGCATACTCTTGCGCCTGGTTTAACGCGGCTTGAGCTGATTCAATTGAAGGGTTGTTTTTGAGGGCGCGCTGAATCAAAGAATTGAGCTGCGGAGAACGAAACAGCGTCCACCAATCATGGGGTATATCGATTGCGGTATTAAAGTGTTGTGACTCACCCAAGTGCCCTGATGTGGTGATGGTTTTTTCGGGGGCAGCGGTGTCGGCATATCGATCACTCTTGGGTGCTTCGGGTCGCTTAAAGTCTGTTCCAACCGCGCAACCTGTCAGCGCAGTCAACATGATCCAACTGGACAGTGATAATTTGAAGTTTTTTGTTCGTGCAATAGCCACTGAGATGGGATCCTAGATTTCAATAAATAACAAGCCAAACTTCCATAATCGACTATTTAGATTGTCAACCAAAACAGCCATCATGGTTCGTTTTGGTAAAGTATCTTGATTTTAACCGTATCTCATTGCAATCACAAACCTAATTTAATTTTAAAAATTCAGAATATCTAACCCTCTCGTGATATCCATAGATATTCTTCTAGCGAAAAATGTTGTTTCATTGCAAAATGAAATCTTGCGGTCTTGAGTCCAAGATTGATTTACATATTTTACTTTAAAAGCCATGCGAATACTCCTTATTGAAGATGATCCTGTTTTGGTCGATGGGCTGATGCGTATTTTGAGTCAGTCGAAACATGCTATGACGCATGAAAGTAATGGGCTGCGAGCAGACGAGCTTTTGTCAACACAGGAATACGATCTTGTTATATTGGATATGGGATTGCCTGGCTTGGATGGGGGCGAAATTTTGCGTCGCTTGCGATATCGAAATAACCAAACTCCCGTGCTGATTCTAACCGCGCATGACAAGGTGAGTGATCGTGTTGCAGGCTTAGATTTGGGTGCAGACGATTACATGACCAAGCCTTTTGATTTGCCAGAGCTGGAGGCGCGTATTCGAGCCTTATTGCGTCGAGGACACTCAGCGAGTGGTGTAAATTTACGAATAGGCGATTTGCACCTCGATACGATAGGACACCGCGCCACTTTGCTGGGTACAACCTTGGAGTTGTCTGCTCGAGAAATTAGTGTACTGGAAATTTTAATGCTGCGAGCTGGGCGTATTGTTAGCAAAGAGCAAATAAGCCAACAACTTTCTAGTCTTAATGAGGAAATTAGCAATAATGCCATTGAAGTTTACGTTCATCGTTTACGTAAGAAGCTTGAAATAGGCCACATCGATATTCGTACTTTACGCGGGTTAGGGTACTTGCTCGAAAAAACGGAAACAGTATGACCCCCTCACCGCCAACGCTTCGTCGTCAACTGCTGTTGTGGCTCACCGTTCCGCTTTCTGCTTTATGGCTGATTAGCAGCACGATTGATTATAACGTTGCGATGGAGGCTGCAAATCATGCTTACGATCAAAGCCTATTGAGTAAGTTGATTGGTTTGGTTAAACAGGTTGTGGTCGAGAATGGACAACTTGTGGTCAAACTCCCGCCTGAAGCCGTGGCAATCTTGAGGTCTTCGGATCAAGATAAAATTTATTTTCAAGTGCAGGATGCGCACAATCAATTTATTTTTGGTTATATTGATTTGCCCATGCCGATGAGTGCCATCACCCAAGGCGTGCCGTTTTATCGTGATGAAACTTATCGGGGAGGGAATGTTCGTATTATTTCGCTCAATACCCAAATTGAGGGGCGAAACGTGCTGATACAGCTTGCTCGAACAACCAATAAGCGAGAAGAAACCATCGCCGAAATGTTAGTTAGCATGATCATTCCACAAATTGTGCTGGTTTTAATGGCGATGCTCTCAGTATGGTATGCCGTTGGTCGGAGTTTAACGCCCTTGATGCAAATTCGTGATGAAATTATTCATCGTTCCCATTTAGATTTGAGTCCTGTGTCTCATGCTAATGTACCTTTAGAAATTCAGCCTTTGATTCAGGGATTCAATGAATTGATCGCAAGATTGAGTGGATTATTGAATGCACAGCAGCGTTTTGTAGCAGATGCGGCACATCAGCTACGCACGCCACTTGCTGGATTGAAGGCACAAACAGAATTGGCTTTGCGTTTAGAGAATCCAGTCGAAATTCATCATTCCTTGCAGCAAATGCACACCGCAGCCAAGCAAGCTAACCATTTAATTCAACAATTATTAGTGCTAGCCAGAGCTGAGCCTGACGCGCAGCAAGAGAGTTTAATGAGATCATTTGATTTAGCAGAACTTGCTAAGAAAATTACAATGACATGGATACCACGCGCTCTCCACAAAAAAATAGATCTGGGATTTGAAGGCGATGACTCAAGTGCCACAGTGCATGGTAATGCTACGCTCATTGGTGAATTACTTAACAATCTTATTGATAATGCCTTGCGCTATACGCCTGAAAATGGTGTTGTAACCGTACGTATTGTTTCTCAGCTAGATGACCTCATATTGGAAGTGGAGGACAATGGCACTGGCATTCCGATTGAAATGCACGATCTTGTCTTTAATCGATTTTTCCGTATATTAGGCAGCAATCAAGAGGGGTGCGGCTTAGGGCTTGCTATCGTTAGAGAAATTGCGAATGGACACGATACGGATGTACAGCTTTTGTCGGGTGGAAACAATCAAGGCACCCTGATGAGGGTGCCCTTTAAGCGAATAAAATCCGAATTTAACCCGCTTAATACGCAAACTCTCAAACAATAGCTGTCGTAAATTCGTTTAATCATGTCAGCTTCCTTTTACAGTGGGCTATTTAAGAACTCGCTGTATTCGCTTATTAGTTTGTTTTTGCCTTTGCTTTAACGCCATGATTAAGCTATGATTTTCACATCGTGTATCAGTGTTAATTACATGGATTTATATCGGGGCAGCGGACGTGCCGCTGCGTGGTAACGCTTGACAACTTTGTTGCTATTAAGCGTAATTGAAATAGAGGTGACGTGATGAAAAAAATGAAGAAACTTTTACCTTGGGCATTGGCATTGGGTATGGCAAACGTGGTATTTGCAGCTGATTTTCATCCCCCGATGCGGGGTGCGCCAGATTTGCGCGTAGGCGGTGGCAGTCGGGCTGTGACCATGCAAATTGCAAAAATCAATTTGTACGCGCCAAAATCTGCTGGGCTTACCATGACGGAAAGTCCTGTTTTGTATTGGCACCTTTCTAAAGCACTTTTTGTACCTGTTGAAATTCAGTTGATTACAACTGGGAGCGATAAATCCGTATTGACGGTTTCGATGTCAACTGTGGCAGCGGGTGTGCATAAATTTAATTTGGCAGAATATGGCGTTAAGCTACAAACGGGGGTGGATTACCGCTGGCAAACGACGATAATTTGGGATGCGACGCAGCGTGCTAAAGATACCGTGAATAGTGCAGCCATCCAATACGCGCTCCCTGCCTCGAATGCAGTTTTGAGCGGGGCTCGTCCGCGTGAGTTGGTTGAACAAGGTTTTGCTTATGATGGTATCGCATCCATTTCGGCACAAATCGAAGCAAACCCCAGCAATACAGCCTTACGCGAGGAAAGAGCCGCTTTATTAGAGCAAATCGGACAAACAGATGCGGCGAAAGCGGATCGTACCAAGTAAGCGTGCTTTAATCCGCTAAGTGGGGAAGAGAGGAGAGGTAAGGGAAAGACCAAATATCTCTTCCTTGTTAGAATAGAATTTTTTGCCCTTTACCCTGCGCTTTCCCTCTTGTCCGTAAAAAAAGCCATCCCATTGATTGGGGATGGCTTTTTTACAAGGCGAGTGTGGGATTGTCGTCATAGTCATCGACCTGAAAAACAGTGATGGGCTGTTCTTTACCTTTGAGTTGAATGGAGCCAACCAAGTGGGTGCGATAACGGTTATTGAGACAGTGTAAAGTTCGTTCTCCAATCAAAATACGGCAGGCTTCGTGGTCTTCTACCCCTTTGTAGCTTTCTAAGCGTGAAGCGACATTCACCGTGTCGCCGATGACGGTATACTCCACCCGTTGTGCACTGCCCAAGGTGCCCGCTGCGAGTTGACCAGTGAAAATGCCAATACGCATTCCGAGTGGCGGCGCATCAGGGTGTTCTGCGTTCATTTTTTCAATGGCGGCGCGCATGGCCAAGGCACAATCCACGGCGGAAGTGGCATCACGGGCGATTTCGGCTTCTGTGGTGCGGGGAATGGGGACACCAAACAATGCCATGACGGCATCGCCTATGTATTTGTTAATCATACCGTGATGTACCAGTACGATTTGTGACATGACCTCCATATAGCTATTGAGCCAGTCAAATAAAGCAGGGGGATCTAACTTTTCGGAGATGGTGGTAAACCCTCGGATATCAGTGAACATCACTGTCGCGGTGATTTGCTGTGGACGTGGGCGGTGACCATCCAAAAATTGATCCCGTTCACGCCACATGGCTTCAGCCACATCATTGGAAACATGACTTGAAAAAATTTGCATCAACTGCTTGCGTTGATTTCTCTCTTGCCCAGACAAATACGCAACAGTGGTGCTGGCTGAAATAACCCAACCGAATAACGCTGGGAGTATGGGTATCCACCAGTTGTAGCCTATACTGACGAAAGCGAGCGTGCCCAAGCCGACAATACCCAGCACAACAGTAGCACCAAATAGCCAAAGTGATCGCATTCTAAAGCCGATGAGTGCACTCAGTGTACATGCCAACCAAAGTAGCAAGCCTTCATCACGTTCTGACAAGCTATGAATATGACGCTCCCCCTTAAGTGCCATTTCGATCAATTGATTGACGATTTGAGCATGAAGTTCAAACCCCGCAATACGTTGATGTATACCTGTTCCGCCACTATATGGCGTATAGAAATGATCATTCAGGCTTTTGGCTGTAGTACCGATAATGACAATTTTGCCTTTTATAGCATCAGCAGGCACTTTGCCATCCAATACATCCGAAAAAGTATAAATTGGCAATCGAGACGGCATCGTGCGATAGTCGATTAAAAACTGGTAGCCAGCTGCATCTTCATCCACATATCCTCCCTCATTGGACTCAAAAGGGGGTAATGTTGTGTTGCCGATTTTGACGAAATCAGGATTTTTGTCATCACCCTGTAGATTGATGCCGTATTGTTCCAAATAACGCAACGCGATGACCAATGCAAATGCATAACTGGTTTCTTTGCCGTCATCCATAAACAATGCCCCGCGTCGTATTACGCCGCCCGCATCATCAGTGAGATCATTGAAGCCTACTTGATCCGTCCCTTTCAATTCAGGAGGCGGGGGAACCCGCAGACTACTGGATTTACCAAATTTACTAATCCAAATGATATTGCGATGTTTTCGTAGTACTTCGGAGAGTTGTTCTTGGCCAGGTGCCACAGAAATGTCACGATACTTGTCAACGCCAATGACCTGAGCACCACCGTCTTCCAAGCGTTGTAGGATCGTGGAGAGAGTGCCATCTGGCACGGGAAATCCCCAGCGGCGCAAGTCATCTTCCGTTTGGTCTACGAGTATGATGCGTGAATCCGCTGACAGGATTGTACGGGAGCGTAAAGTCCAGTCGTATACCATCAAATCCAGCGACTCCAATGTGCCAACTTGCTTCAATCCCAAAATCACTAGAAAAATAATCTGCCCTAAAAGGATCGTTATCAATAGAGGTTGATTAAGTTTATGCAACAAAGTACGAAGGGAAACCATGGTATACATCCTGACTAATAATTGATGTCGGTGATTAGTAATATGGGCATGCTTAATCGTATTACAAAATCATAAGCGGCATATTGCCACTACCATTGCATTTTGCCTGTTAGCATGAATATTAACCGAGATTTTCCATTAGGAAAAATCATGACAAATAACATTGGGATTGCTTACGTTGACAGTACAAAATTCAAGATCGATTTTTGACTTTCAGTCTAGAAATCAACATATCTAGCAAAGAGCTTGAATAGCAAGGTTTGGAGGGGTTGCGTGTGTTGGTTACTGTTGCCAAAAAGTGCTTTATTTGCATACGAAATCATACGTTATTGCTTGATTCGGTTTTGGCTTTGAGAATGCGTAAAAAAATGACTTACAACTAAAAGCTGTAAGTCATTTATTTGTTTGGTCGGGGCGAGAGGATTTGAACCTCCGACCACATGCACCCCATGCATGTACGCTACCAGGCTGCGCTACGCCCCGAAAAGGAGCGGCATTATAGCAGAGCAAAAAATTTATGCAGCGGGTTTTTTAGATTAACGAAAATAGTTCATAACTGACCTCAATTGTCTGTTTATAAAATATATATTGATATTTCGGATTGGAATAATGGGTATATTTAGTTCGAGCAAACAAAATTTTAGTAGAAATTTAGATAAAAAATCGCTGTACACACACTTAAACATGTATATTTTTAAGCGGCATTGCTATGATGTGGCTGGTGTTTAGACGGCTGCAATCTTAGGAATACTGACAAATCCTTCGTGTTCTATGAATGTGTGTAGATTCGAAAGAGGCACCTCATCAGATTGGGAGCGTGTTGAATATCGATTTAATGGTTTGCGGATATTGCCCGTACTTTAATAATTGTTTGTTTAATAAGGATATAAATAATGCGTTACATTATCTTAGGACTGCTGTTTATTTGTCAGAGCGTTTTTGCTTTGGATACTTCTGAATCTGCACAAACACGTTATGGGCAACTGGAAGTTAAAGTAAACGATAAAGGTCAACGAGAACTACGACTTGATACGCGGGTGTTGTATGTTGAAGCGGGCTATTTTGGTATGTATAAAATTATTCCCTTGGGTGAAGCGGATGTGATTCTGGTTAAGAAAACCCCTAGCACTACTGCCCCCGCTGAGTTTTTCTTCATTACTTTGTTGGATGGCACGGTACCAATGACTTCAGAGTCATTTGTTGCGGGTGAAAAAGCACTCCGCCCCGTGGTTGATGAAAACAAAATTGTGGTTAATTTGGGATTGCGTCATGGAAATTTAGAGATCGCTACTTATCAAGCAGGTAAGGTGTCGGTAGAGAAGACCGCAGTTGTGGGCAAAAAGGCAAAAGAGGAGTATTGCGATTATCTGTATCAACAGATTTATCGGCCTTATTCACAAGGAAAACAGTGCGTTGGTGCGCCTGAAGAAACCGTGTTGGCAGAAGGTGAGTCGCCAGCAGAAGTTTATCGTCGCTTGATGGATAACGATCCACGCTTGGATGAAGTACAATTCCAGAAGTTGGCAAAGTCTTCTTGCTTGCGGGGTAAAGCGGTTCAATATTCCGCATTCCAAAAGCAAGTTTGTGGTTGGTAAGTCTCGCTTAGTTTCTCAATGGGAGGTGTTGCGATGAAAAAATTATGGATAGGTATATTGGTGACACCCTTGCTCGCGTCACATGCTGTATGGGCGGCAGATTCAGCTAAGGCCGTTGGTGATTCTGTACAAGCTGGGAAAAAAGCCGCAGAGAGCGGTGGTCGTCCCGTGCAGGTACTTAAAAAGGCCAATAGCGTGAGAGGATCAGCCCAATCCGTAAGCAATGCGATGGGGAGTACGGGGCATGTTATTTCAGGTACATCGGCGATTCCTTTGTCGGTGGGTGCGGTGGTACTCAGTGCGGGCGCAACGATGAGTGCGGGTGCTGCTCAGGGTTCAGCTCAGGCAGCGGCAGCTCCTATTGGCACACCCCTAGCCATTACCAGTGAAACGATTACCGTGATGCCACCTAATCAGGCTTTGCAGAAAAAGCCTGATACGCAACTGGAAGGTAAGCCAGACAAATAGGAAAAGGGGTAAGGGTGCAACGAAGTGACGTTTCTACGTTTCACCACGCTCACCACCTTTCACGGTGAGAGCTGGTTTTACCCTTCTCCCTTTCCTATTCACCCTTCACCCTAAAGTTTGAGTTATTTTGACAAGGAGAGCTGCATCATGCGATTTTTTTTAAAAGGTATGCTGGCGATTGTGTGGGCGATGGCTATTTCCTTGCCTGTGCAAGCCGATAGTAGTCAAGCAGGCGGAGAGACACATTTTAGCGGGGAACAGATTGCCGCTTTTGCTAAGAAAGTAGAACGTACTTTGGCAAGTAAAGGGGCGTATGTGGCGATCTTGTCGCGCATGGGGAGACCCGCTTCCGAATTGCCTGAAGGCATGCATTACACGCATGTCGCTTTCGCCGTGTATTCGCAAATTACCACGGCAGATGGGCGCAATGTGCCTGGCTATGCAATTTACAATCTATACCAAAATGATGAAGCACCCGATACCAGCTCTTTGGTGAAAGATTTCCCTGTTGACTTTTTTAACGGTGTGGCAGTGTTGGAAGCGGGGGTATTGATTCCGTCCATCGAATTGCAAAAGCGTTTGTTAGACGTGATTCGCTCCCCAACTTATCAGGCTTTGCACGATCCTAATTATTCGTTGATCGCTAACCCTTACAACTTGGGCAAGCAAAATTGCACAGAACATACGCTGGATGTGATTAACGCCGCGATTTATGAAACCAGCGACATTCGCGTGATTAAGGCAAATGAAAATGCTTTTTTCAAAGCGCAGCGCGTTAATGTCAGTCCGCTTAAACTCTTCTTTGGTTCGGTCTTTAGCGCGCAAATTTCCACCGCCGATCAAACTGGCACGCCTGTGACTGCGACATTTGAAACAATTACCCAGTATTTACAGCAATACGATCAGGGTTCTGAAGTGATGACGCTGTTGCCCGATGCACCCGTCGAGCAAGTCGAAACCCCCGCTGTACAGCCGTAACCTGTTCCCTCGCCCGCTTGCGGGCGTAGTATTGTTTTTTCGTGTTTCACCTCGTTTTGCCAAGTGATCGTTCTCGTAGTTCAGATGTATTTTTGATTGGAGAAAATGATGTCAACAGGTTTAGTGATTGCGTTGCTGTGTGCCCTGACAGGGATTTTATATGGGGTGTTTGCCATACGCTGGATTTTGGCGCAGCCCACAGGTAACGAGAAAATGCAGGCGATTGCCGCTGCCATTCAAGAGGGCGCATCGGCGTATCTCAATCGCCAGTACGCGGCCATTGCCATGGTTGGGGCGGTATTGTTGGTTGCCATTTTTTTTACTTTGGATGGTAAAACTGCGGTGGGGTTTTTGCTGGGTGCGCTGCTCTCAGGCATGGCGGGCTTTATTGGCATGAACGTGTCCGTGCGTGCCAACATTCGTACCGCAGAGGCCGCACGGGTTAGCTTAAATACCGCACTCAATGTGTCCTTCAAGGGCGGCGCGGTCACAGGGATGTTTGTGGTTGGGCTGGGTTTGTTGGGCGTGGCAGGTTATTACGCGGTGCTGGTCGGCATGGGGTCATCCCAAGCTGAGGCGACGCGCGCGCTAATTGGGCTGGCGTTTGGCGGTTCGTTGATTTCAATCTTTGCCCGCTTGGGCGGCGGCATTTTCACCAAAGGCGCGGATGTCGGGGCGGATTTGGTGGGCAAAGTCGAAGCGGGTATTCCTGAAGACGATCCACGAAACCCAGCGGTGATTGCTGATAACGTGGGCGACAATGTCGGCGATTGTGCAGGCATGGCGGCGGATTTGTTTGAAACCTATGCGGTCACTTTGATTGCCACTATGTTGCTGGGTGGGCTGCTGTTATCGCATGTCGGTGAAAATGCGGTGATGTATCCGCTGGTCTTGGGCGGTTTTTCCATTATCGCGTCCATTATCGGCACTTGGTTTGTCAAAGCGCGACCCAATGGCAAAATTATGAATGCCTTGTATCGCGGGCTGGCAGTGGCAGGGGGCTTGGCATTGGTGGCGTTTTATCCCATCACGCGTTGGATGTTCGGTGACGGGGTGGTGATGACCGACGGCACAACCGTCAGCAGCTTGGCGTTGTACGGCACGACCGTCATTGGGCTGGTACTGACTGCCGCCTTGGTGTGGATTACCGAGTATTACACCGCGACAGAATATGCCCCTGTACGGCATATTGCCGAAGCCTCGACCACGGGACACGGCACCAACATTATCGCTGGGCTGGGCGTGTCGATGAAATCCACCGCAGCCCCTGTGTTAGCTGTCTGTGCCGCCATTTGGGGTGCACAGGAACTGGCTGGCTTATATGGTATAGCCATTGCCGCCACGTCCATGTTGTCGATGGCGGGGATTGTTGTGGCGTTGGATGCGTATGGCCCGATCACCGATAACGCGGGCGGTATCGCCGAAATGGCACATTTGCCTGACGAGGTGCGGGTAATTACCGATGCGTTGGATGCGGTGGGTAATACCACCAAAGCCGTTACCAAAGGGTATGCCATCGGTTCGGCAGGGCTGGCAGCCTTGGTGTTGTTTGCCGACTATACCCACGCGCTTTCCGCCAGTGGCAAGGTGCTGAACTTCGACTTATCCAATCATCTGGTCATTATTGGCTTGTTTATCGGCGGTATGGTGCCGTATTTATTTGCCGCGATGGGTATGGAAGCAGTGGGACGCGCAGCGGGGGCGGTGGTGGTGGAAGTGCGCCGTCAGTTCCGCGACATCCCTGGCATCATGGCAGGTACGGCAAAACCAGAGTATGGTACTTGCGTCAGCATGTTGACTAAAGCGGCGATCAAAGAAATGATAGTCCCATCTTTGTTGCCAGTTGCCGTACCTGTGGTGGTGGGATTGACTTTGGGTGCGCAAGCCCTGGGCGGCGTGTTGGTGGGGACGATTGTCACAGGGATTTTCGTGGCAATTTCCATGACCACAGGCGGTGGCGCATGGGATAACGCCAAGAAATACATCGAAGAAGGTCACTTCGGCGGCAAAGGTTCCGAAACGCACAAAGCTGCCGTTACAGGCGATACTGTCGGAGATCCCTACAAAGATACCGCAGGTCCTGCCATTAACCCATTGATTAAAATCATTAACATTGTTGCCTTGTTGATTGTGCCGCTACTGTAGATTGGTTCTATCTTATCTACCCAAAGAACCTGACATCCTCTCGCCATCACGAGGTGGGAGGGTAGCGGGTTCACTTTCTTTCATCGCTCCCCGCGCGGGTAATCAGCCGCACCAAACTATTTCAAAAATGCGTTAATCACCCCGCCAAAAGTGGAGATGACCAGCATTGCGAACAACGCGAAAAGTGAAAAGATAAACCAACTGATAAACGGCGTGATCGACCTATCATTGCCCTTTTCCAGCACGATGACCAATGTCGCCACGCACAACATCGCCACTTCCGCGCTGCCGTAATATAGCCACCACTTGCCCAGCCAACCCAGCGATTGATACCACGTTGAAAATGACCAAGGTGTTGCCGAGCCTGAACCCAGAAAGTGCGCGAAAAAGGACAGTACCCAATCGCCCAGCCACCATAACAAAGACAGCAAACCCAATACCCACGACACCGTCATCACCGCCATGGCAAGCATTTTCATTGCGCGCAGTATCGGATGGGGTTTTCCATCCACAAACTCCGTCAATATGCCCACCCCCACGATGCCAAATAGCCAGAAATACCAAAGTTCTTTAATCCAGCTAATGTAATGTATCCAATCCGACATTGAGGTTCAACTCCGTGTTAAGTTAAGCGTGCCATGAGATATGGCGGATGAGTCGGGTTAAGTCTGTGGTGGCTGGGTAGGGTGTCAATCAGCGTAGCGAAGCCCAACAAATTCACACGGTAAACGTTGGGCTTCGTGCCTCAGCCCAACCTACGGGCTGATATGAGTATGAATTAGGGTATATGACAGAACCAAAGAAATAATGGTTACGACAATCATTGCAGTTTTCAAGCTACGACGCTTGTCCAAAATAATCAATACTCCCCAAAAAATACTCCAAATTCCAGCACCGAGAGCTTTCGCAAGATATATTGAGATGAGATACCAAAAAGGTACGTCAAGTGTCGGTGAAGTTATAACGACGCTAGGAATGGACAAAATTATCCCAAACAACACAATCCATCCAATTCTTTTAAGCATATACATGCAGGATTTCCTTGTTTTATGAGGTGGTCTTCAACGCTCTCCAGTCACAATTGAGTGAAGATTAACAAAATTTACGAGGTAAAACTGAGGTTGACTCCTACGTTGGTTTCGCAGTAGGTGAAAAATCAACGTAGGTATTGCCTTTATGTTGGGCAATGCTTAAGACTGAGTATGCGTGACACAATTCGCATCCGAAATAGATGTTTAAACCGTGTCGTCTCATACTCGGATTGCCAGTAAGATTTTGGTCGATAGTTGCACTACCCTTTTCCACGATAATGTGAACCCCTGTGTCTTGATCTTCGTCTCGTTCAAATACTTCAATGCGATAATGATGCTGGTATTGACCACCGCAGCTGGGACACAGAAGTTCCGCATAGTGACCATTTTCTGGAGGATTAAAGGCTGGTTGCATTGAGTTTACTCCTTAAGATTGATGAAGTTGTGCGGACTGAAGCATGGCGCAATACTTTTGTGCCGCATGTTTTGTTTTGCGCGATGCGCTCGCTTTTACATCCCCAATCCCCGCAAATCCGCCTGAATATCCTCCACCGCTTCCAACCCCACGGCAATGCGAATCAGCCCATCGCTAATCCCCGCCGCTGCTCGCGCTTCGGGGGTGATGCGGGCGTGGGTGGTGGTGGCGGGGTGGGTGATGGTGGTGCGGGTGTCGCCGAGGTTGGCGGTGATGGACAGCATCCGCGTGTTGTCGATGACGCGCCACGCGGCTGCTTTGCCGCCTTTGACTTCAAATGACACGATGCCGCCGCCTGTTTTTTGTTGGCGCATGGCGAGTGCGTGTTGCGGGTGCGAGGGCAAGCCAGGGTAGAACACGCGGGCGACGTTGGGTTGTTGTTCCAGCCACGTTGCGAGGGCTAAGGCGTTGGCACTGTGCGCGTCCATGCGCAGCTTCAGCGTTTCCAATCCTTTCAAAAACACCCACGCGTTGAACGCGCTCATGGTCGGGCCCGTGGTGCGCAAAAAGCCGTACACGCCTTCAAGCAATTTTTTGTTGCCCAACACCGCACCCCCCAGCACGCGACCTTGTCCGTCGATGTATTTGGTGGCGGAGTGAATCACGATGTCCGCGCCCAGTTCCAGCGGGCGTTGCAGGATGGGTGTGCAGAAGCAGTTATCGACCGCCAACAATGCGCCGCAGGCTTTTGCCACGGCGGCAATGGCGCGGATGTCGGAGATTTCGGTCAGCGGATTAGACGGGGTTTCCAAGAAAAACAGCTTGGTGTTGGGGCGTACGGCGGCTTGCCATTGCGCCACATCGGTGGCGGAAACGTAAGTGGTTTCCACGCCGAATTTTTTGATGACGTTGTTAAACAGGTTGACGCTCGAGCCGAACAAACTTTGCGATGCGACGATGTGGTCGCCCGCCTGCAACACGCCCATCACGCACGACAAAATTGCCGCCATCCCCGACGCGGTGGCAACGCAGAATTCCGCACCTTCCAAGGCAGCGAGGCGTTCTTCAAACATGGTGACCGTGGGATTGGTGAAGCGCGAATAAATGTTGCCCGCCTCTTCGCCAATAAAACGCGCAGCGGCTTGCGCGGCGTTTTCAAACACAAAGCTAGAGGTCAAAAACATCGCTTCGGAATGTTCGCCAAATTGGCTACGCGCCGTGCCAGCACGGACGGCGAGGGTTTCGGGTTGAAAGTCGGTCATGGTTTTTCCATTTCACTGAAGTAATGATAGGTAGGAAACTCCCCTCGCCCACGAGTGGGAAAGGGGGGAGAGGGAAAAATTCAGTCAATCAAGCGACTTCCCTCTCCCTAGCCCTCTCCCGCAGGCGGCGAGGGAATCTACGCACGAGTGAGTTATGCGTGATGGGCAAAAAGGAGCTTATTCGTCCTCTAAATCCAACGCCAGCTGGTTCTTATCTTCTTTGACATTGGCTTTGCCGTTGCTGCGGCGTGCTTCGATGGCATCCAGATAGGCGGGGGTAATATCACCCGTGATGTAAATGCCATCAAAACACGATGCGTCAAAGCTGGTTACTTTAGGATTGGCTTTGCGTATAGCGGCTTTTAAATCGTCCAAATCTTGATAAATGATATTGTCCGCGCCAATTTCGCGGCAGATTTCGGCATCCGTGCGTCCCGTGGCAATCAGTTCTTGTGGGCTGGGCATGTCAATACCATAGACATTGGGATAACGCACGGGCGGCGCGGCAGAGGCGAAATAGACTTTACGTGCACCTGCGTCACGGGCCATTTGCACGATTTCGCGGCTGGTGGTGCCGCGCACGATGGAGTCATCCACCAGCAACACGTTTTTGCCTTTGAATTCCACGCCTATTGGATTGAGCTTTTGGCGGACTGATTTTTTACGCATCGCTTGCCCTGGCATGATAAAGGTGCGACCGATGTAGCGATTTTTAACAAAGCCTTCGCGGAAGCTCAAGCCTAGGTGATTCGCTAATTGCAAGGCACTGGGGCGGCTGGAATCGGGGATGGGAATGACCACGTCAATATCAACAGCTTGCCACGTGCGCTTCATTTTTTCCGCGAGGTATTCGCCCATGTACAAACGGGTTTCATATACAGATACGCCGTCGATGACCGAATCAGGACGGGCGAGATAGACATATTCAAAGATGCAGGGATTTAAACTGGCATGATCGCTGCATAGTTGGCTGTGCAGCTTGCCTGCGAAATCTACAAAAACTGCTTCACCAGGGGCGATGTCGCGCATAAATTTGAAACCCAGCGTGTCGAGTGCAACACTTTCGGAGGCGACCAGATATTCGGTACCAGTCGGGGTGGTATTGCTGCCAATAACCAGCGGGCGTATGCCGTAAATATCTCGAAATGCCAGCAGACCATAGCCTGCAATCATGGCGACCACGGCATATGCACCCTTGCAACGGCGATGTACGCCCGCAACCGCCGCGAAGATACCTTGTTCAGTCAGACGCTCGATTTTCGATTGTCGTTGTAATTCATTGGCTAAGACATTGAGCAAGACTTCGGAGTCTGAGTTGGTGTTGACATGACGCAAGTCTTCATCAAATAGCTGCTTTTTGAGTTCGTCGGTATTGGTCAAATTGCCGTTGTGTCCCAGCATAATGCCGAACGGGGAGTTAACGTAAAACGGTTGCGCTTCGTTGTGATCGACCGCTGAACCTGCCGTGGGATAGCGCACGTGGGCGATACCTGAATTGCCAAGTAGCGCACGCATATTGCGTGTCCGAAACACGTCGCGCACCATGCCATTGCCTTTGTGCAAATGGAAGGTGTTGCCGTTGATGGTTGCAATGCCCGCCGCATCTTGTCCGCGATGTTGCAAAACTTGTAAGCCGTCATACAACAATTGGTTGACGGGGGTTTGTGAAATAACGCCGAGAATGCCACACATGTTGTGATCCTAGTAATTAGTAACGATTTTTGTAATGAATATGCTGCGCAACAGTTTGAGGCAGGTAAGGTTTGTTTTGTAAGGCCATATCTTCTGCAAAAGGGGTGACAACGGCCTCTGTCCACACAGCTTGTTCGGGTAAGTTGGATAAACCACAAAGCAAGACTAATGCCAATAGGACTATCACCGCACGTATCAGTCCGAAAGCCATACCCAAAGCTTTGTCCACCCTGCCGAGTCCAACGGCTCTGACCAGTTTGAAAAATCCCAGAATAATTAGTCCCCAGACGATGAGTGTGACGATAAAAATGATGGAATAGGTAACTGGCATTAACAGCAAATCTAGATTATTGGGTAATTGTGCGGCGACGTTATTGGCGTAGGTTTTACTCATGAAATAGGCAATCGGCCAGCCAAACATCGACAATAACTCATACACAAAGCCGCGCATCCATCCTATGCCGACGGACAGGCCAATAATCACAATAACGGCAGCATCAATGAGGTTCATTTGGAAATAACGAGCGTTGAACGCGTACCTTGCTTTTGTAGGAGTTGACGAGCCTTGTCAGCTTGCTCACGATCCGTAAACGGCCCTACATGGATGCGCGTTTTGTTGTTAGATTTTTCAATGGTGACATTCAGGTTATTTTGCTTTAACTTTTCCGCCACTTGCGCTGCTTTTGCAGGATTGCTGTAGTTCCCGACATGGAGCAGATAACGTTTATTATCCGTGCGCTCGGTTCGGCTCCTCACGGGGGGAATCACCATGACGGGGTGAGTTGACTCCGCGTTCGTGCTTGAAAGTTTGTTTTTGGCTGGCGCAGTGTCATTGCGACGGGGAGCGACTGGGGTGTCGCCCGCATTGCTATCTATAATGGCAGGCGATGTGGCTGGTGTTTCTGGTGTAGGTGCAATTGTTTCAGCGGATGGCGTGGGTGATGTAAATTCGCTGATTTTCTCAGGCGAAGGGATATCCAGACTGATATTAGTCCCAGCTTGTTTGGGTTCGTTATCCAAAAACATGGGCAATGCCACGACGATGAATAACGTCAGCGCGCCCGCACCCAATAAACGATGACGGGTTTTGCGCTTCAGAGCTTGTTCATCAACGCTAAGTTCTTTGGTCATGATTGACTGTTATTCCTGAAAAATTCTGACAGCTACGTTCAATTTAAGCTGTTAGTCGTTAGTTTTTAGTTGATAGTTTAAGTCGGTTGGGATGTGAAATCACAGCATCCCCATATTTTTTGCTATATATTTAAATAGATACGCTCATGTTTTTACTCTCCCAACTAAAAGCTAACGACTAGCGACAAGTGACTAATATCAAAATATACGTTGATTTGTGTGCACACCTTATCTATGCAAACGGTGTGCTTGCAGCACCTCCGCCACGGTGTAGAACGAGCCAAAGGCGGTGATTCTATCATTTTCGCCCGCGACATTACAGGCATGAACGAAAGCAGCCGTCGGATCGTCAAATTTTTGAATGTCGCCGTGCACGTGGCAAGCCTGTAGGGCGGAACTGACTTCATCAGCGGTTGCGCCGCGCGGGGCGTGTATGCTGGCGACTAACCACACATCCACTTGGTCTTGCAGCGCGGTAATCACGCCCGCCATATCTTTGTCTTTCAGCATGGCAAATACGGCGTATCGGCGGGGAACAGGCGGTAAGCTCGTCCAGTTTTGCGCCAAACTGCGAGCCGCATGGGGATTATGGGCAACATCTAAAATGACAGTGGGCTTGCCTGGCAAAGTTTGAAAACGCCCTGTGAGCGAAACTTCTACCAAGCCACACCGCACGGCTGCCATATTGACGGGCAATTTTTCTTTCAGTACGTCCAACGCTGCCAGCACGGCACTGGCATTACCCAGTTGGAATGCACCGCGTAAAGCAGGGTAGGGCAGTGACGCACGCGCCCCGATTGGACTGTAAAAATCCCATTGTTGCGGTGATGCAGCGGGGGTTGCAATAGATAACGGGTCATGGGCGCGCGCCGTGAGGGATACTTCATTAAAACCAAAGTCCGTGCCAATTTGCCACAAAGTCGCGCCGATGTCCTGTGCGTGCTTCACTAAAGTATCAGGCACATTGGGTTCCGCGCAAATCGCCACCTTACCGCTGCGGAAAATGCCTGCTTTTTCAAAGCCGATCAATTCCCGCGTGTCGCCTAAATAGTCGATGTGGTCTATGTCGATGCTGGTGACGATGGCGCAATCGCTATCAAACACATTCACGGCATCCAACCTACCACCTAGCCCCACTTCCAAAATTGCCACATCGACTTGTTGTTCGATAAACAACTGCATTGCCGCCAAAGTGCCGAACTCAAAATAGGTCAACGCGATGTCGGTGTTGCGTAGGTCGGGATTCATCCCGACATCTCTCTCATTTTTCTCCCTCTGGGAGAGGGCTGGGGTGAGGGCAACTCCTTGACGTGCCAGCTCAATCGCCGTAAAGGACGCGCATAAATCCGCATCACTCACGGGTTGTTTGTCGATGCGCACCCGTTCGTTGTACTCCAGCAAATGCGGCGAGGTATAGCAACCGACGCGGTACCCCGCCGCAAACAAAATGCTTTCCAGCATGGCACAAACTGACCCTTTACCATTCGTCCCGCCCACCACAATCACAGGAAAATCAGGCGACAAATTCATGCGCTGCTTCACTTCCGTCACACGTGATAAACCTAGGGAAATGGTTTTAGGGTTTAAAGATTCAAGATGGGTGAGCCAAGCGGGGAGATTTTTATGTACGTTCATTATGGTTAGTAATCGCTGAAAGCGGTGAGGCAATGTTGCCAAGCGTCGGGTTGCTGTGATTTTAGTGCCGAAAAGGGAGCCTCATTTTGTCCCGTGCCTTTAAAGCACCAGCCTAATAAACCGTGGTCGTCGGCTTCTAACAAATGGTCAACCAAGTCGTCCTGTGTTGCGGAGGGAGTTTCCAAGTAGTTGCTAATACATTGCTTGAGACGTTTATAGGTTCTCTTATAACTTTCGGCCAATCCTTCACGGCGATCTAGTTGCAGTATTTCAACGGTTTTTAATCCCTTGTTTGAATAATCATTGAGTTGCAAAATATATCGAGCAGACATTCTGCCCGTTTCAATTTCAAAATCCAGATAATCCCAAGGATCTTCTACGCAAGGATCAATTAGCAAGGGCTGTTGGTCATCGTGCAGTGGAAACTTACTACCTTTAAGGCGACCGCATTCTGTGCAACACAATAGTAAGTTTTGCCACTGAAACATCCATTCAGGAAAGGGCGATTTAGGGCGGAAGTGTTCAATATCGCAACCATGAGAATCCACGCAATACATACAGCGTCCGCGCTTGCCCATCATGGATTGCAAGGCATTCAGCACGCTGGTCATCGATTGGGTTTGACGTGCGGATTTCCACTTGCTGGTTATATCAGGGTTTTCTCCCCGCGCCCGTGCGGTGTCGATTTCCTGTTGTTTATCATTCAGATAAGTGTGCAGGTCAGGGGCAAGGGCTGCTCGCCGAACGCGTTGCATGGTTTACAGTTCTTTATCCGCGTGGATAAAGTTGTCCAATTCAGCCAAACGTGTTGATTCGGCTGCTGTCAGTGTCGCCCCTGCACGTTGTTTGCTACGAAGTTTGGTAAATTCGGCTAAATTTTCAACCGCCAATTCGGAGCGCGTATTTTGCAAACCAAACGCAGGCGAACGCAGTACGGCATCACTTTTGGAGGCGCGGACTTCTTGTAGTTGCGCATCGGATAATGCATAAGGTAATTCATCGCTACCAGGTTCAGGCAATACAAAAATTTTATCCGCCGCTTGGCAAATCAACGGGCTATGCGTCGTCACCAAAAATTGAATATGCGGGAAATGGCGTTTTAACCAGCCGCTGATTTCACGTTGCCATTCGGGATGCAAATGCGCATCGACTTCATCAATCAACACCACGCCGCTGCGGGTAATGTACAAGCGACCTTCGGCATTGCGCGCTGCCAACCCTTCCACGCCAAATTTGCGAATCAATTGACGCAAAATATCCGATAACAACGCCAATGCAGCGCGATAGCCATCGCTCATATCGCGCCAAGCCAGTCGCAAACCATTGCGATCTTCTAGCCACAAACCATCTGAATTGACATCTTTTAGCGTGATTTGATTCGGCATAAACTCATCACGCAACAATTCCAACACGATTTCTAACTGTGCTTTTGCTGATTCGTTGCCTTCTAGGGTTTTATACTTTAGGTCACGCAACCAACGATCTGCTTCGTAAAGCGAGGCAGCTTCTTGAAACAAGGTGGCAAAACGCTCTACCACTTCACCCGTCATCAGTTGCGTCGCTTCTTGGGATGCGCCGAATACTCGACGGAAAGGGCCGTAACCGCAGGAGAACCAACCTTGAGAATTTTCTGACAAAAGACCATCACCTGCCATCATCGCGCTCAACATCGTAGAGATTAGCATTCGTCCCTCTAAGCTGCTTTGTATCAGCGTGGCAAATTCCTCTTCTAGAGCATTTCGTTCCGTTTCAGATAACTTGGCAATGTTCTCTTTTACTTGATTAAGCGTAGCTTTTAGTTCATGAAATTCAATCTCAACATCGTCAAAATTAGCAACCATTGATTTGGCTCGCAAGTATGAGCGGCTCTTTTCGTAAAAAGTCGTGACATCTATTGATGTCCAATCTGGAATTGTCAATGCTTGAAGCAGATAAACCCCAAAATTCTTAGCAAAATTTTCTAAGGAGCTATTATCTTTTTTGTCTAGAGAATCCACGATGGCATCCATAGATTCGGTTGCAGAGTTGCTAAGGCTAACATCTCGCACAGGAAGAAAATAATCCATAACTGGCGCAACTTCTTGCGGATATTCTTTATTTTGCTCAAAGAAATCGTCTTCAAGATTGCGCACAAAAGAAAGCGAAGCGTGAGCCTCTTTTTCACCATGACGAACCCATGCGTCAATCTTGGGTTCGAGTGTTAAGGCATATTGTCCTCTCACCAACCCCGCCGCAATAGCCTTTAACAGTGTGCTTTTCCCCGCGCCATTACCCCCCGTAAAAACAATCCACCCTGCGTACTTGGCTTGCCCATGCTCATCCACTCCGTGCGCAAGGTCAAAATCCAGCTCTTTGAATCCACGAATGTTTTTCAGTTTAATACGGCTGATGTGCATGATGTTCTCGCTCGAAGTAGCTTACGCCGCCTCAATCTCCGCTACAGCATCTTGTTTGTTGAGTAATGCCATCAATTTTGCCAGTTGATCCCGCATTTCGCGTCTGTCCACAATCATATCGACTGCGCCGTGTTCCAACAGGAATTCAGCGCGTTGGAAGCCATCTGGCAGGGTTTCGCGAACGGTTTGTTGGATCACGCGTGCGCCTGCGAAGCCGATTAACGCGCCTGGTTCGGCGATGACCACGTCACCCATAAAGGCGAAGCTGGCGGATACGCCGCCCATGGTCGGGTCGGTTAATACTGAGATAAAGGGTAATTTGGCTTCACTCAACTGCGTGAGTGCAGCACACGTTTTGGTCATTTGCATCAAGGACAGCAAGCCTTCTTGCATCCGTGCGCCACCGCTGGCAGCGAAACAGACGAACGGGCATTTTTGATCTAGGGCGACTTGCACCCCGCGCACAAAGCGTTCGCCGACCACCGAGCCCATGGAGCCGCCCATAAAAGTGAATTCAAATGCCGCTGCAACCACAGGTTGGGCGTGGATGCTGCCTTGCATGACAATCAGCGCGTCATCTTCGTCCGTCGCTTCTTTGGAGGCTAATAAACGATCTGAGTATTTGCGGCTGTCTTTGAATTTCAACGGGTCAATCGGCAAGACTTCCGCGCCGATTTCAAAGCGACCTTCGCCGTCCAGTAGCCAATCCAGTCGGGTGCGGGCAGTGATGCGGTGGTGATGCAGGCACTTTGGGCAGACGCTGTTGTTTTTTTCCAAGTCGGCGTAATACAACACGGCTTGGCAAGACGGACATTTATGCCACAAGCCTTCAGGCACGTTTTTCTTAGCATCGCCTTCGCGGCGTTTCATTTTGGGGGGTAATAATTTTTGAAACCAGCTCATGGTGAACTCCTTGTATTTTCTGGGAAACTAGGTGGATGCACTGCGGTTATCCACCCTACAACATTCAATTTCCGCCTCGTCAATTCCCTCCCCCTAGCAGGGGGAGGGGTAGGGTGGGGGTTGGAATCGTCGCACGGATGGAAACTTTCAACCCCCATCCCAAAACCCCCTCGCTTCGCTCTCCCCCTCTGCTAGGGGGAAGGAGCATATTAAGCCTGTTCCACTGCTTGTTTTAAACCACTGACCAACGCGCTAACATTAGCGATGACATTGGCTTCGGTTGAATCTTCAATTGCTTGCACGATGCGGCTGCCGACCACGACACCGTCGCATAATTTCGCGACTGCCAACGCGGTTTCCGCATCACGAATACCAAAACCTACGCCAATCGGCAGTTTAATATGCTGACGCAATTGTGGGATTTTATCGGCAATCGCGCTTAAATCCAAATTCCCCGCGCCCGTCACGCCTTTCAGCGACACGTAATAAACATACCCACGCGCCAATTTCGCGACTTGTTGGATGCGCGATTCGGTGGTGGTGGGGGCAAGCAAGAAAATCGGCGCGATGTTGTAGCGTTGCAGATGGGCAAACGCGTCATGGCTTTCTTCGGGGGGAAAATCTACGGTCAGTACGCCGTCCACGCCCACTTCATCGCAGCGTTGCGCGAATACATCCCAGCCCATGGCTTCAATCGGATTGCCATAGCCCATCAGCACCACGGGGGTGGTGGTGTTTTGTTGACGGAATTCTGCCACCATGTTCAACACGCTGCGTAGCGATACACCTTTTTTCAAGGCACGCTCGGACGCGCGTTGGATGGTCGGGCCATCCGCCATGGGATCAGAAAACGGCACGCCCAATTCCAAAATATCTGCACCCGAAGCCACCAGCGCGTGCATCAATGGCACGGTCATTTCAGGCGACGGATCGCCCGCCGTAATAAAAGGAATCAATGCCTTACGCTGTCCCAGCGCGGCAAAAGTATTATCTATGCGACTCATAATGTAATCCCCGACAAACGTGCCACAGTGTTAATGTCCTTGTCGCCGCGACCCGATAAATTCACCAGCAACACTTGATCTTTGCGCATCGTGGGCGCGATTTTGGCGGCGTGCGCCAAGGCGTGGCTGGATTCCAACGCGGGAATAATCCCTTCAAAACGACACAAATTGTGAAAAGCCTGCATCGCTTCGTCGTCGTTAATGGCGACATATTCCGCACGTCCCGTGTCTTTTAACCAGCAATGCTCAGGTCCGACCCCAGGGTAATCCAAGCCAGCCGAAATAGAATGCGTCTCGATAATTTGCCCGTTTTCGTCTTGCATCAAATACACGCGGTTGCCGTGCAACACGCCAACTTTGCTGTTGGAAGTCAACGGCGCAGCATGTGAGCCGCTGTCGATGCCATGCCCGCCCGCTTCCACGCCGATCAGGCGCACGCCTTCAATTTCGATGTAAGGATGGAAAATCCCAATCGCATTCGAGCCGCCGCCCACGCAAGCAATCACCGCATCGGGCTGACGACCGATCATTTCAGGCATTTGCACCTTGGCTTCATTGCCAATCACGCATTGAAAATCGCGCACCATCATCGGATACGGATGCGGGCCCGCTGCCGTGCCGAAAATGTAAAACGTGGACTCGACGTTGGTCACCCAATCCCGAATCGCCTCGTTGCACGCGTCTTTCAGCGTTTTCGAGCCGCTTTCCACTGGCACAACCGTCGCGCCCAACAACTTCATGCGGAACACGTTCGGGGCTTGGCGTTGAATATCCTCCGCGCCCATATACACCACGCATTCCATGCCATAGCGCGCCGCCACCGTCGCCGTCGCCACGCCGTGCATCCCCGCGCCTGTTTCCGCAATCACGCGCTTTTTGCCCATGCGCTTCGCCAACAAGGCTTGCCCCATGGCGTTATTGATTTTGTGCGCGCCCGTGTGATTCAAATCCTCGCGCTTCAAATAAATCTGCGCGCCGCCTAAGCGATCCGACCAGTTTTTCGCATGGTAAATCGGACTAGGACGACCGACGTAATGCTTCAATTCATCCGCAAATTCGGCTTTAAATTCCGCATCCTCGCGGAAATGTAAATACGCATCGCGCAACTCTTCCACCGCAGGAATCAGCGTCTCCGCCATATAAATCCCACCAAATTTCCCAAAATGACCCGTGTTATCAGGGTAGTTGTACATGTTTAACCTCATTGATAAACGCAGCAAACTCGCCGCGTCTTTAAGTAAGAACCGCCCATCCATTGCAAAATGTAGCGCGTCGCAAATTACTGCCGCCACATCACGGCGCGCATTGTAGCAAATCGCCCCTAAGTTGACGCAGCTTGTCGTCGGTGTTGTTGCGAGATGCGTTGTGCTCGAACGAATTTAACAAGCAAAACACTTCGCGCTGCCAACATATTTCACATACCAATAAATCGCATAATTTATATTATGTAAAATATCCAATAAAACCTTAAAACATTGACCTCCATCGCGGATCCGCTTTTTGTTGATCATTTTATTGATTCGGCCAAGTGAAGTTTGAAGCCTATGTAAAAGTTTCACTATATTTACATAGAGTTATCTGCGAAAAAATTCAAACATAACCTAGCCGTATCTATAAGGTATGAATTAATGCAATCTTCGCCTGTGCGCGACGCTGGGCAAAAAATTGACTGAGTTGCGTACTGCATTCCTGCGCCAGTATCCCGCCTAAAACTTGAGTATGGTGATTGAGTTTGACCGCCCTGCCCTGTTCATCCACGGGGTTGGGAAATTCGCCGAATACGTTTAACGCGCTGCCGCACGTGCCTGTTTTGTAATCTGCTGCGCCATAGACCAACCGCGACAATCGCGCGTGCATCATTGCGCCAGAACACATTAAACACGGTTCTAGGGTGACGAATAATTCGCAACCGACCAGACGATAATTGCCAATTTTTTGAGCTGCATCACGTAATGCCATGATTTCAGCATGGGCGGACGGATCGTGGCGGGTAATCGGGCTATTGTAGCCACAGCCGATTACCTCGCCATTTTTGACCACCACCGCCCCAACAGGGATTTCGCCTATGGATTGGGCGTGTAAGGCCTGTGCTATGGCAAGGCGCATAAAGTGTTCGTCACCCTCAATCAAGATTTTGCCAATGCACTGATTTTTTGATCGTCGTAGCTTACTTTTTTCTCGGCAACCTTCACAGCCCCGCGAGTAATCAAGCTGTCGTAAACACTTTGTGAGATAGCCTCTTCATCCTTGAATTTATTGCGAATACTGGCTAATAGCGTATCCGTTTTAGAAGGACGATTTTTGCTATATGTAACAAGGTGGGCGCAATATACTGCAACTGGATTGATTGGGGTGATTTGAGAGGCAGTCGGAGGGAGCTCCTCTTTCTGGCCTCCCATGCGCTCGGCAGAGCGTCCATGTTCTTTGAGTAAGCGCACCGCATGGTCTAAATCGGTATCGTTGGAGACAATGACAAAATGGGTTTCTTTCGGCAATTCCTGCATCAGCGCGCCCGCCAAAAAGCAAATACCAAAATCAGCGGAATTTTTTCCCGTTTGCCCCATTTTAACGATCTTTAACTTATCAGCCGCAATCGCCGTCGATAGTGGATTTAACCAATTCAGTGGTACTTTAGCACTGCTTTGCGCATAGCAAATGACCACGCGCAGGCATTTTTCTAAATTATTGGGTAGATGACTTAACTGATTTGGACAATTTTCCAAATCAATAATAAGTACCTCATGCAATTCGCTTATTTTATCTAAATCACCCATAAAGTCATTCAATTAGCTATAGCTCAACCCCATCGCTTCCCGCACATCTCGCATGGTATCTGTTGCCAATTTGCGGGCTTTTTCGCAGCCGTCTGCGAGGATATTGCGGACTAAGGTGGGATCATCCAGATAGAGTTGGGCGCGTTCGCGCATGGGGCGTTGCTCCGCTAACACACCTTCAATTACGGGTTGCTTACATTCGATGCAGCCTATGCCCGCGCTGGTGCAGCCTTGGATCGCCCATTGCTTGGTCTCTTCATTGGAATACACTTGGTGCAGTTTCCAAACGGGACATTTTTCAGGATTGCCTGCATCCGTGCGACGTTGACGCGCAGGGTCGGTGGGCATGGTGCGGATTTTCTTTGCCACGCTGGCTTCATCTTCACGCAAGGTAATAGTGTTGTTATAGGACTTAGACATTTTTTGTCCATCCAAGCCTGGCATACGCGATGCGGCGGTAAGCATGGCTTGTGGTTCAGACAAAATCATTTTGCCACTGCCTTCCAGATAGCCAAACAGGCGTTCGCGATCCCCGTGATTCAAGCTTTGTTGCTCGTCCAACAAGGCTTTGGCGGAGGCTAGAGCCTCGTCATCGCCTTGTTCTTGATAGCGCGTGCGCAATTCGGCGTACAACTTGGCGCGCTTGCCGCCTAATTTTTTAATCGCCGCTTCAGCTTTTTCGACAAAACCGACTTCGCGTCCGTAGATGTGGTTAAAGCGGCGGGCAATTTCACGGGTAAATTCAATATGCGGCACTTGGTCTTCGCCCACAGGCACTTGCGTGGCACGATAAATCAGAATATCCGCACTTTGTAGCAACGGATAACCCAAGAAGCCATATGTGCTTAAATCTTTGCCCGATAATTTTTCTTGTTGGTCTTTATAAGTCGGCATCCGTTCCAACCAACCCAAAGGCGTAATCATCGACAACAGCAAATGCAGCTCGGCGTGTTCTGGTACGCGAGATTGAATAAACAAGGTCGCATGTGCAGGATCTACACCCGCCGCCAACCAATCCACCACCATGTCCCACACGCTTTGTTCAATCACTTGTGGCGTGTCGTAATGGGTGGTCAGTGCGTGCCAATCCGCCACAAAAAACAGGCACTCAAACTCGTGCTGCATTTGTACCCAATTTTTCAATACACCGTGGTAATGCCCTAAATGCAAACTCCCCGTGGGACGCATCCCCGATAACACGCGATCAGCAAACATAGCTCTTAAAGTCCAAATAACATAAAAATAAAACGTCTTACCCCATCAACTAACGGGAATAAAACCATGCCCAACACATTCGTAACCGCCAACCCAATCAGAATCCAAATACCATAAGGCTCAATTTTTGCCAATTGAAACGCTTGGCGATGAGGCAATAAACTGACCAAAATGCGACCACCATCCAGTGGCGGTAAGGGGATTAAATTCAATACCAACAGGATGACATTGATATAAATACCAATTTCCGCCATCTGCAATAGGGGAGAGGCAAAATAATTTTCGGGAAATAGCCATGCCAATTTATAAAACAACGCCCACATTAACGCCATCACCAAATTGGAGCCTGGCCCTGCCAGCGCGACCCATAACATATCTTTTTTGGGATGGCGTAAATTAGCAAAATTCACTGGCACAGGTTTTGCCCAACCAAATGGCAGATTAAACGCCCACAGAGTCAGCAGCGGCAACAGGATGGTGCCGAAGGGTTCAATATGATGTAAAGGATTGAAACTGGTGCGACCTAATTGATACGCGGTCATGTCACCAAAATACTTGGCTGCATAAGCGTGTGCAGCCTCGTGTACGGTAATCGCAAATAAGATGGGAATCGCGGCAATACTAACGACTTGAATAAATTGGTCAATCTGCATAATGGTGATTTGGATTTTTGGAGCGGGCTAATTCTGACAGTTGTGACGGGGATAAGCAATGCACAATCAAATTTGGATGCCATCCCCTCCCTCAATTGCAAATCAAATCACATTGTTGGCCATATCCATTCAAAAGAGAATGCAATCTTGTTAGGAAAATTTTCTTGGCGAGCCGTGTTAATGCAGCATTTAAGCGATTACGAAATCAACTAGGGTAGATTTTACGTCGGTGAAAGTCTGTGTAGACCACTTACTGATCCCGCAAGGTGGGCACAAAGCTATTAGCCGCACCCACAATGAGATTGTATATTTTTAAAGATATCTTATTTCGCTTGCTGATTTTCATGAGCAATTGCACAAGGGCTATTCATCAAGCAGCCTGCGCCGAACCCCAGCGAACCAATCGCAACAACGATAAATACCATACCAATCGCACTTGCACCGCTGCTGAATGCCAGTATCACAGAAGCGAATGAAACTGCAAACATGATGGTAGCTCTTGAAAGCACTGTTTTCCGCGATTTAATTTGTTCTGCCATGATTTTTCTCCTCCGAGGTTTGAAATTATGTTGCGTTCTACACAACAAATTGAAATTCTACCGCAATATGTTGGTTACCTAAGGATAATTTTAGCGAAGTAATCACCGTATTTACTTTGCTATTCAAAATTGATACTGAATGAGAGCAATTTCTCAATGACATAGAATTCCCCAGCCCAGCCTCGGCGTGGTAAACTTGCGCGCTGTTTTTTGCGCACCTTTAATCACACCGAAATCATGGATCAATTCGCTAAAGAAACCCTCCCCGTTAGTTTAGAAGAAGAAATGCGCAAGTCCTACTTGGACTACGCGATGAGTGTCATTGTTGGGCGTGCTTTGCCAGACGTGCGCGATGGCTTAAAACCCGTGCATCGACGCGTGTTATTTGCCATGCACGAATTGTCCAACGACTGGAATCGTGCCTACAAAAAATCGGCGCGTATCGTCGGTGACGTGATTGGTAAATACCATCCGCATGGCGATACCGCCGTGTATGACACCATCGTTCGGATGGCGCAGCCGTTTTCCTTGCGCTATACCTTGGTCGATGGGCAAGGTAACTTCGGCTCAGTCGATGGTGATAATGCGGCGGCGATGCGTTATACCGAAATCCGTATGTCGCGGATTGCACACGAATTATTGGCGGACTTGGATAAAGAAACCGTCAACTTCGGACCGAACTATGATGGCTCGGAACATGAGCCGCTGGTTTTCCCTGCGCGTTTCCCCAATTTGCTGGTCAATGGTTCATCTGGGATTGCTGTGGGTATGGCGACCAATATTCCGCCGCACAATATGGGCGAAGTGGTCGATGCTTGCTTGGCGTTGCTGCAAAATCCAGAGATGGATATTGAGCAACTGATTGAGCTGGTGCCAGCCCCCGACTTCCCTACGGGTGGCTTTATTTATGGTTTGACGGGTGTCAAAGAAGGTTATCGCACGGGACGTGGTCGCGTAGTAATGCGTGGACGCACTCACTTTGAAGACATCGGCAAAGGCGGCGATCGCCAAGCGATTATCATTGACGAGCTGCCTTACCAAGTGAACAAAGCGAACTTGCTGATTAAAGTCGGCGAGTTGGTACGCGAAAAACGTCTGGAAGGTATTTCTGAAATCCGTGATGAATCGGATAAATCAGGGATGCGCGCCGTCATTGAACTGAAACGCGGCGAAAACGCGGAAGTCGTGCTCAACAAGCTGTACAAAGACACCCAGTTGCAAGACAGTTTTGGCATCAATATGGTGGCGATTGTCGATGGTCAGCCTAAGCTGCTGAATCTTAAACAGGTAATAGATGCGTTCTTGCGTCATCGTCGCGAAGTGGTCACCCGCCGTACGATTTTTGAATTGCGCAAAGCGCGTGATCGCGGTCATATTCTGGAAGGGCTGGCAGTCGCTTTATCTAATGTCGATGAAATCATCGCGCTGATTAAAGCGGCTCCTACACCAGCAGATGCGAAACGCGAATTGATGGCGCGTACTTGGCGTTCTGCCTTGGTGGAAGAAATGTTGAGCCGTGTCAGCGATGCTTCCCGCCCTGAAAACCTGTTGGCAATTTACGGCATGGTGGGCGAAGGCGAAAATCGCGCCTATCGTTTGTCGGATATTCAAGCACAAGCGATTTTGGAATTGCGTTTGCAACGGCTGACTGGGCTGGAACAAGACAAAATCGTCGGCGAATATCGCGATGTGATGGATAAGATCGCGGATTTGTTGGATATTTTGGCGACACCTGCCCGCGTCACGCAAATTATTCAAGATGAGCTGATCGCCGTTAAAACCCAATTTGGCGACAAACGCCGCAGCGAAATTATCACGCACACGCATGATATGAGCATGGAAGACCTGATCGCACCTGAAGACGTGGTGGTCACTTTGTCGCACAGCGGCTATATGAAGGCGCAAAAGCTGGACGAATATCGCGCGCAAAAACGTGGCGGTCGCGGCAAGCAAGCCACGGCGACCAAAGAAGATGATTTCATTGATAATTTGTTTATCGCTAACACGCACAACTTTATTTTGTGCTTCTCCAACAAAGGGCGCGTGTATTGGTTGAAAGTGTATGAAGTGCCGCAAGGTAGTCGTGCTGCACGCGGCAAGCCGATTGTGAATCTGCTGCCTTTGGATGCGGATGAAAAAATCAATGCAATTCTGCCTGTAACGGAATTTGTCGAAGATAAATTTATTTTCTTCGCGACTTCTAGCGGCACAGTGAAGAAAACAGCCTTGTCGCAGTTCGCCAACCCCCGTAAAGCGGGCATCATTGCTATTTCGCTGGATGAAAATGACTTCCTGATAGGCGTGGCGTTGACCGACGGCAAACATGATGTGATGTTGTTCTCCGACAGTGGCAAGGCCGTGCGCTTTGATGAAAACGATGTGCGCTCCATGGGTCGTGATACCCGTGGCGTGCGTGGTATGAAATTGATGGAAGGACAAAGCGTCATTTCCTTGTTGGTCGCTGAAAATGAACAACAAAGCGTGTTGACCGCCACTGAAAATGGTTTCGGTAAACGCAGCCCTATCGTGGAATACACCCGTCATGGACGCGGCACACAAGGCATGATTGCGATTTCAACCAGCAAACGCAATGGCAAAGTGGTTGCGGCAACCTTGGTGAATCCTGAAGATGAAATCATGCTGATCGGCACCAGCGGCGTATTGATCCGTACTCGCGTGAAAGAAATCCGCGAAATGGGTCGTGCCGCGCAAGGTGTGACGCTGATGAATATGGATAAGGGTGAGAAGTTGGCTGGTTTGAGCCGCATTGCCGAAGCGGGCGATGAGGATGATGAAGATGCAACACCACAAGCGTCGCTGACCCTATAACGAATTGACAACTCTGGAGTACACAACATGACGATTTACAACTTTAGTGCAGGTCCTGCGGTATTACCAAAAGAAGTGTTGCAACAAGCGCAAGCTGAAATGATGGATTGGAACGGCAGCGGTATGTCGGTGATGGAAATGTCCCATCGCGGCAAAGAGTTTATGGGTATCGCGGCACAAGCTGAAGCAGATTTGCGCGAATTGATGGGTATTCCTGCCAATTACAAAGTGTTGTTTTTGCAAGGCGGCGCGAGTCAGCAATTTGCCATGATCCCTATGAATCTATTGCGTGGCAAAGCTTCGGCGGATTTCTTAAATACGGGGGAATGGTCGAAAAAAGCGATTTCCGAAGCCAAAAAATTCGGTGCGGTGAATGTGGTCGCGACCAGTGCTGACAAAAACTTCTCGTATGTGCCTGAATTTGCTACATGGAAATGCGACCCGAATGCAGCGTATTTGCATTTCACCCCGAACGAAACCATCGGCGGCGTAGAGTTTGCTTGGTTGCCAACGGTTGATGTGCCGCTGGTGGCGGATATGTCGTCCTGTATCTTGTCGCGTCCAGTGGATGTGTCGAAATATGGCTTGATTTACGCAGGCGCGCAAAAGAACATTGGGCCAGCGGGCTTGACCATCGTCATCGTTCGCGAAGATTTGATCGGGCAAACCGTGGCAGGTACGCCGACGATGTTGGACTATAAAACCCACGCCGACAATGATTCGATGTACAACACGCCGCCGACTTACGGCATCTACATCGCGGGGCTGGTGTTCCAATTGCTGAAACGCAAAGGCGGCATCGCGGCGATGGAGCAAACCAATATTGCCAAAGCGAATTTGTTGTACGCAGCAATTGATGGCAGCAACGGCTTCTACAACTGCCCAACTGCGTTGGAAAATCGTTCACGGATGAACATTCCGTTTACCTTGAAAGACAGCAGTCTAGACGGCGCATTTGTGAAACAAGCCGAAGCCGCAGGGCTGTTGCAATTGAAGGGTCACCGTTCCGTTGGCGGGATGCGTGCCTCGATTTACAACGCCATGCCGTTGGAAGGCGTGCAAGCCTTGGTCACTTTTATGCAGGCTTTCGCTGCCCAACACGCTTAAACCACGGAGCGCGCTGCCATGACTTATCGCATCCTCACCTTAAACAAAATTTCCAGCCTAGGCTTGAAACGTTTTCCTGCTGAATCGTATCAAGTCGGCACGAACATCACCGAACCCGATGCGATTTTGGTGCGTTCGCAAGGTATGCACGACATGGAAATTCCCGCCAGCGTCAAAGCGATTGCGCGTGCGGGTGCGGGTACGAACAATGTGCCTGTCGCCAAGATGACTGCGCGTGGTATTCCTGTGTTTAATGCGGCAGGTGCGAATGCCAATGCAGTCAAAGAGTTAGTGTTGGCAGGCATGTTATTGGCGGCGCGCAACATTGTGCCCGCACTGCAATTTACCGCTGGGCTGCAAGGTGATGACGCGTCTATGCACAAACAGGTCGAGGACGGCAAAAAGCATTTTGCAGGAACAGAATTGCGTGGCAGAACCTTGGGCATTGTCGGGCTGGGTGCGATTGGGCGATTGGTAGCCGATACAGCCTTGGGGCTGGGCATGCATGTATATGGCTTTGATCCCGCGCTGACCGTGGATGCAGCATGGAGTTTGTCTTCGCAAGTGAAGAAAGCTCACACGGTAGAAGAGCTGTTGAAACACAGCGATTTCGTCACCCTACATGTGCCGCTACTGGATGCCACGCGTGGCTTAATCAATACCACACGCATACAAGGTATGAAGTCAGGCAGCGTGTTGTTGAATTTCTCTCGCGATGCCATTGTCGATAGTGACGCGGTATTGGCAAGTTTGGCAGCGAAACATCTGCGCAGCTATGTCTGTGATTTCCCTGCACAAAATCTGCAAAATCAAGCCAATGTCATCACATTGCCGCATCTGGGTGCTTCCACCGAAGAAGCGGAAGAAAATTGCGCCGTGATGGTGGTGGATCAAGTGCGCGAGTATTTGGAACATGGCAATATTACCAATACGGTGAATTTTCCGACGGTGGTGATGCCGCGTGAATCCTCGCATCGCTTGGCGATTGCCAATGCCAATGTGCCGAATATGTTGGGGCAAATTTCCACCGCTTTGGCGAACGCGGGCATTAACATTCACAATATGATGAACAAATCGCGGGGCGATATGGCTTACACCTTGGTCGATAGCGACAGCGCGTTGCCAGCCGAGCTGCTTGCCCATATTGCCGCGATTTCGGGTGTGCTGATGGTGCGCGCTTTGCCTTTGCCTGAATAAACGAGTAGGGTGGATAAGTGCAACGCATCCACCATTTTTGCAATAAGCACCTATTCCTAAAGTTTTCGTGGATTGTCCACTACGCAAAATTAAAGCGGATAACGTAGGAGCGCAATTTATTGCGCGAGCTTTGACGTGAAATCGCGCAATAAATTGCGCTCCTACACCCCTAACGACTAGCAACTAACGACTAACGACCACCACCGCTTATGAGCGATAACTTGAAAGAATGCCGCGATCACATTGATCGCATTGATGCCGACATGTTGGCATTGTTAAACCAGCGTGCGACTTGGGCGCAGCGCATTGGGCATCTAAAAAATAGCGATGTGGTATTGCGCCCTGAGCGCGAAGCCCAAGTAATCCGCCGTTTGCAAGGTTTGAATGCAGGCCCGCTAAGCAATGCTGCCATTTCTGCTTTGTTTATCGAAGTCATGTCGCAATGTCGTGCTTTGGAAGCCCCAATGACCGTTGCGTATCTCGGCCCCGCAGGAACCTTTAGTGAAGCAGCGGCGTTCAAACGCTTTGGAACCGCCATCAAAGGCGAGTTATGCAGCACTTTTGACGAAGTGTTCCGCGCGGTGGAAGCGGGTGAAGTCAATTACGGGATTGTCCCTGTGGAAAACTCCACCGAAGGTGCTGTTGGGCATACTTTGGATTTATTGCTCAACAGTCCTTTGCAGGTGTGTGGCGAAGTGATGTTGCCCATTCACCAATGTTTAATGGCGAAAGATGGCGACATCAGTGCGATTCAAACCGTGTATTCCCACCCGCAATCCTTGGGACAATGCCAAACGTGGCTCAATACCCATTTGCCCCACGCGCAACGCTTGACTGTTAGCAGCAATGCCGAAGCGGCTCGTTTAGTGGCGCAACAACCCAATTGCGCGGCAATTGCGGGGAAACAAGCGGCGGAATTATTTGGACTGGATGTGGTCGTGGAAAATATAGAAGACGATCCGCGCAATACCACGCGCTTTTTAGTCTTGGGCAATCAAAATATTGCCTCCTCTGGCAAAGACAAAACTTCGTTAGTGCTATCCGCTGCCAACCGCCCTGGTGCCGTGCATGAACTACTGATGCCATTGGCAAAGTATGGGGTAAGCATGACCAAACTCGAATCTCGTCCCGCAGGTTCGGGACTGTGGGAATATGTCTTTTACATGGACATTGAAGGTCATCAAGCGGACGAATCCGTTGCCCCCGCATTGGCAGAGTTGAAACAATCTGCCGCGTTCGTCAAAATTTTAGGTTCATACCCTGTCGCAGTTTAAGCGACTTTTCTGGAGTGCAATCATGGCAATGCCACAACTAGACTGGGACGTTGAGTTCCTCAAAAACAATCCTATATTGCAGGATGAAAACTATGGCATTCCGCCTGAATCAAAACATATTGCTTATCCTATTCGCCTCGTACGCTATTGGTTTATTTACCATTTTCTGCGCGAAGACGCGGCGCGTAAGGGGCCATTGGATGTATGTGAAATTGGCGTGGATGTCGGGCAAATGCACGGTTTCATGGATGCTGCCGCAAAAAATGGTGGCGATAAAGTGTCTTTGTCCAGCTGGGATGCGGTAGATGCGTTTATCCGCGAAGACATTTTGCGCCGTGCAGGCTATGGCAAATTCTACGAAGTCGATTTGGAAAGTCCTGAATTTACTTTGGATGAGAAAAAATACGACGCGATGATTTTGTTGCACGTGTTAGAACACTTGTATGAACCCGAAGTACTGATGAGCAAAATTGTCGGCAATCTCAAGCCTGGTGGCATGATGATAGGAGGATTTCCTTCTTTACCTAACAGCATGGTCGCTAGCCGAGAAGCCACGCTGCGCGCTACTCGACGTAAATTTGCCCACGTCAGCGTGTTTTCACCAGAACGTGTGCGTGCGATGGCAAAATCCAATGGTTTGGAAGTTGAGTTTTTGTCTGGTGCATTCTTTATGCGCAAAAAAGGCTTCTTCTTAGAAAACAGCAAACTCTGGTTCCGTTTTAACTTGTGGTTCGGTGCCCTCTTCCCGAGCTGGCCAGGCGAAACTTATTGGATTTTGCGTAAACCTGCTAAATAAGTAAGCTCCTTCCCCCTCGCAGGGAGAAGGCTGGGATGGGGGTTGACGGGTTGCATGAGTTGAATTTTTCTACCCCCACCCTAGCCCTCCCCCTGCAAGGGGGTGGGTAAGTACACCACCTCATTTATGATCACCATGAACTACACCGAATTAGCTCCTGCATACATCCGCGCTATTGCGCCGTATCAACCTGGCAAGCCCATTTCTGAATTAGAACGAGAATTGGGTATTACAGGCATCGTCAAGTTAGCGTCCAATGAAAATCCGTTGGGTGCCAGTCCAAAAGCCATTGCCGCCGCCCGTGCTGCGTTAGATGAAATTGGCTTGTATCCAGATGGCAACGGTTTTGCGCTAAAAGACGCGTTGGTGCAACGCTATGGCGTAGCGCACAACCAAGTTGTGTTGGGTAATGGCTCCAATGATGTGTTGGAATTGGTCGCCCACGCCTTTTTGACCATCGGCGATAAAGCCGTGTTTTCCGATCATGCTTTTGCCGTGTATCCACTGGCAACGCAAGCCGTGGGCGCGACGGGTATCAGTGTTCCCGCAATAGACTTTGGTCATGATTTGGATGCAATGCGTATCGCGGCGGTGGACAACGGCGCGAAGGTGATTTTTATTGCCAATCCCAATAATCCCACGGGCACGTTTTTGACGGGCGAGGCGTTGCATCAATTCTTGCGTGATTTACCTAGCCATATTTTAGTGGTGCTGGACGAAGCTTATAACGAATATCTGCCGATCGAATGCCGTTATGACAGCGTCAGTTGGTTAGCAGAATTTCCCAATTTGTTGATTTCGCGAACTTTCTCCAAGGCTTATGGCTTGGCTTCGTTGCGAGTTGGGTATGGTTTGGGTAATGCGCAAGTGATTGACATGATTAACCGTGTGCGTCAGCCGTTCAACGTCAATGCCATGGCGCAAGCTGCTGCGGTTGCCGCGCTTAATGATGCGGATTTTGTGCAGCGCACTTTTGCGTTGAATCAACAAGGTATGGCACAAATTACCCAAGGATTGAATGCGTTAGGGCTGAACTACATTCCGTCTTACGGCAATTTCGTCGCCTTTCATGTCCCCAACGCAGCGGGTATTTACCGCCGTTTATTGGAGCTCGGCGTGATTGTGCGCCCCATTGGAAACTACGCGATGCCCGACTATTTGCGGGTCAGTATCGGATTAGCAACACAGAATGAAAAATTTTTAGCTGTCTTGAAAACAGCATTAGGAGAAACAGCATGATTATTGTGATGGGTAAGGACGTAACGGATGAACAAATCGGCGCGGTAGTGAAGCGTCTGGAAGTTGCAGGACTGAAGGCAAACATTTCACGTGGTATCGAACGCACCGTGATTGGTGCCATTGGCGACGAACGCCAATTGACCGAAGATATGTTTACCCCGCTGGAAGGCGTGGAGTCGGCGATGCACATCGCCAAACAATACAAAATCGTGTCGCGTGAATCCCACCGCGAAAACACGGTGATCGACATTGGCGGTATTCCCTTGGGCGGCAATCAAATTCAAGTGATTGCAGGTCCTTGCTCAGTCGAGACGCAATCCCAAATGGACTTGTCTGCACAATTTGTGCACGAAGCAGGTTGCCGTTTGATGCGCGGTGGCGCGTTCAAACCCCGCACCAGCCCTTATGCGTTCCAAGGTCACGGTGCAGAAGGCTTGGACATGTTCCGCAAAGCGGCTTCCCAATACAAATTGCCTATCGTCACCGAGCTAATGGACGCGCGTCAGTTGGATACCTTTATGGAATACGACGTGGATGTGATCCAAATCGGCACGCGCAATATGCAAAACTTTGATTTATTGAAAGAAGTGGGGCGTATCAACAAACCCGTTATTCTCAAACGCGGCATGTCCGCCACGATTTCAGAATGGTTGATGGCGGCGGAATACATCGCGGCGGGCGGCAATCACAACATTATTTTTTGCGAACGCGGCATTCGCACCTTTGAAACCTACTACCGCAATGTGCTGGATGTAACGGCGATTCCCGTGTTGAAAAAAGAAACGCATCTTCCCGTGATTGTTGATCCTTCCCACGCGGGTGGCAAGGCGTGGATGGTGGCTGCATTGTCCCAAGCCGCCGTCGCAGCAGGTGCGGATGGCTTGTTAGTCGAAATGCACCCTAGCCCATGCGAAGCGTGGTGTGATGCCGATCAAGCTCTGACCCCACAAGAACTGAAAAAGCTGATGGGAACGCTGGGCGCGATTGCAGGAGCCATTGGACGGACGGTGTAAGGACTGAGAAACGTAAAGAGGGAAGGGAGAAGGGGGTACTTTCCTCTATTCACACGATGACACGCATTAAAATTTGCGGGATTACCCGTCTAGTAGACTTGCAATCGGTTGCACATCATGGTGCGGATGCGATTGGCTTGGTGTTTTATCCGCCCAGCCCACGCAACGTCAGCATAGATCAAGCAGTTGAATTGTTGGTACATTTACCGCCATTTGTCACCGTCGTGGGCTTGTTTGTTAATGCCAATGCAGAAACCGTGCGTGAAGTGTTGAGTCGTGTGAACTTGGACGTGCTGCAATTCCACGGTGATGAGTCTCCCGAGTACTGTGAACAGTTCGGTAAGCCTTATCTCAAAGCTATTCGTGTCAAAGCGGGGGTGGATTTGCAACAATGCGCAACGCGTTTTCACCGCGCGCAAGGGCTGCTGCTTGATGCTTATGTCGAAGGCATCCCTGGTGGCACGGGAGCATCATTTGACTGGGGGTTGATTCCAAAGGATTTGCCCCTCCCCATCATTTTATCGGGTGGATTAGATGGCGAAAATGTCGCCGCCGCCATCCAACAAGTACAGCCCTACGCGGTGGATGTCTCCAGTGGCGTGGAAGCATCAAAAGGCATTAAAGACGAGGCGAAGGTCACATCGTTCATTCATGAAATTCACAAAACCGACGTAAGTCGATAGCACTGCCTTCCCAAAACAACGTTTTGCGCAGAGTTTTTTCTGCCAAGAGCCGTGCGCAACAACACATTATCACACAATTTATCAGCCATCCTCACGTCCCCTCGCAGGGGTGGTGCGACTTTTATGGTTAGGAATTTTATGTGCCCCAAAAACTTTTCAAATATTAACTCAATATACTCGGCAACTTAACGGTTTCTATCTCCTAGGTTCCCAAAGTCACCGCCTTCGCACTGGTCACGCATGTCCATCCTTTAATCTGTTTGTACGCTGCATTTATGGTCAGCTTGATTACCTCGCTCATCGGTGGTCGTCTTGGCATGATTTCAGGTGCAACAGGCGCGTTAGCCGTGGTCATGGTGGCACTGGTGGTGCAACACGGAGTGGAATATCTTTTCGCGACCGTGGTATTGATGGGCATATTGCAAATTGTATTTGGTTTGGCAAAGTTTGGTAAATTTATCCGCATGGTGCCACATCCCGTGATGTTGGGTTTCGTCAACGGACTCGCCATTGTGATCTTCCTAGCACAACTGGGACACTTTAAAGTACCCGCTGCTGACGGCTCTAGCCATTGGATGGAAGGTGCGGCTTTGCTCACCATGCTGGGGCTGATTGCCCTAACCATGGCAACTGTTTATCTGCTCACAAAAGTCAACAGGGCAAAAACTACACCTGCCCATTGTACTTGCTAATTACTGTCATGATAATGACAATAATTGCTAGTCATATGACGTTTTTTGGACGTAAGATTACTGTAAGTAATATGCAAGGTTTCGTAAGAATATGTATTATTAATTTGACATCAATAGGTTAACCACTTTGGCACGATCTATGCTTAAAGACATACAAGCGTATTTAATGTGAATGCGCTTAACTTTCACTAAATTAGGAGCGTTAAAATGAAAAACGTACAAAAAGGTTTTACCTTGATCGAACTGATGATTGTAGTCGCTATTATCGGTATTTTGGCTGCGGTTGCTATCCCTGCTTACGGTGATTACACGGCACGCGCCCAAGCTGCAGAAGCGATGACGTTAATGGATGGGCTGAAAACACCGATGACCGAAGCCTACACTACAGACGGCAGCTGGGATATAACTAAAATCAGCGCGGTCACAAAAGGTAAATATGTATCGGGCATTGTTGCAATCGCTGCTAAATCGACGATCAATGCACAGTTCAATACCACTGGTGTGAGCAGCAAAATTGCGGGTTTGTGGGTACACATGAACTATAATACTCTGACAGGTAGCTGGTATTGTGCGAATGGAACAGATTCTGCGGAAGCAACAACTGCGGCAACCACCGCTGCACAAACGGCGGTTGTAGGTACGCTAGGCTTACCTCTTACTTTGTTGCCAAAATCTTGCCAATAAGCCTCTAATACCTAGCTGATTGGTTTCAATGTTTACGATTTTTCTCAAACAAGTTGCGATATAAAAGTAAATAAAGACGATCTTAAGTCACGCGCTATTTGAAGCATTTGTCTACACAAAACACCTCGTCAGAGGTGTTTTGTGTTTTTTTAAATATAAAGGATAGTCGTTATGATCACCCCACCCCATCCGTATCTGATCAAAATTCGAAATGCCTTGGCATATCGTTTTAGCCTGCACGCGGATCAATCAAGTTTTGTGGAAATTGATCGGAATATTCGTGATGGCGTAGAGATTAAAGGCACGAATTTATGGTTATTGATGCTGGCAATCTTTATCGCCTCCGTTGGGCTGAATGTCAATTCAACAGCCGTCATTATTGGTGCGATGCTTATATCTCCACTCATGGGGCCAATTATGGGGGTGGGATATGGTGCGGGGATTAATGACAGCATATTGATTCGGCGCAGCATAGGTAACCTGCTAGTATCTATCGGCATCGCTCTATTTACATCAACATTGTATTTTTTGGTCAGTCCCTTGTCGGTAGCGCAATCAGAATTATTGGCTCGAACCACGCCCAGCATTTGGGATGTGTTAATTGCGTTGTTTGGCGGATTAGCGGGCATTATTGCTTCGACACGTAAAGAAAAATCAAATGTGATTCCAGGGGTGGCGATTGCCACGGCGTTGATGCCTCCCTTGTGTACGGCGGGATACGGTATCGCCAATGGTTCGTTGGAAATGTTTTTTGGGGCGTTCTACCTGTTTTTTATTAACAGCGTCTTTATCGCTTTTGCCACCTTGATTGTGATTAGCTATATCCATCCACCGCACAAGCGTTTTGTCAGCAAGGAGTTAGAAGGCAGGGTCAGGAAATATATCTACATTGTCGTGGTCGTGACTATTTTGCCCAGTATTTACTTAGCATATGGCTTGGTGACGAGAGAGATGTTCAATGCGAGAGCGAACGAATTTATCAAGAAAGAAGTTGTCTTTGAGAATAGCTTTATCGCTAAACAAACCATTTTGCCTGACCAGAAAATCATTGAGCTTTCCGTGGTTGGGCAAAAAATTGACAGTCAACGATTAAAAGCTCTCAAGAATAAATTAGGGGGTTACCGTATCCCGAATGCAAATTTAATTGTGCATCAAACGGTGATTAAGGAACTAGATGAAGCGACATTACGGAAATCATTATTGTCTGATGTGCTCAGCAATAATCAAGAGGTTTTTGATGCCAAAAATCATCAAATACTAGATTTAAAACAACAGCTTGCTAACTTTCAAGTACAAAAAATACAGCAAACCAGCAATCTAGCCGATCAGCAGAAAATTTTTGACGAGTTTTTGGCACAGTATCCGCAGGTTCAAAAATTAGCGATTGCAAAAACGACTGAATATCAACCCAGTTCAGCAGTGCAAGCCACTGTTTTATTGGTGAATGTCACCACCAATAAAGCATTTAGCAAGGAAGACCGTCGCCGAAGTACTGCTTGGTTGCAAGTCAGGGCTGGCGTAGATAGCGTCAAACTCATCATTGAAAAGTAAAACGTTCAAAAACTAACGCACATTTTCAACTAAACTAAGGGAATTTCGTGTCTGATTCCATTCGTAACCCATAGCATCTCAAAGGTATCCTCATGGAACTACATCAGTTTTTTCTCTTCCTCGCCATTGTGCTTATTGCAGCACGGGTGTTATCTGAAACAGTTGCTCGCTTTGGTATTCCTGCCGTCATCGGCGAGTTATTAGCTGGGCTGCTCATTGGTCCTTCATTGCTAGGTTGGGTGTCACCTGACACCACCATGAAATTGCTGGCAGAAATTGGCATTATTTTGCTACTGTTTGAAGTGGGGATGGACACTGACTTAAGCCGTTTGGCGCGCTCTGGTCGCAAGCCCTATATTGTGGCAGTGGTCGGTTTCGCCTTGCCGTTCGCATTCGGCTATGGCATTAGCGTGTGGCTATTCGGTTTACCCCAACTTACTGCACTGTTTATCGCTGGTGCACTCACTGCGACCAGCATTGGTATCACCGTGCGGGTATTGAATGATCTCGGCAAACGCCATTCCGATGAGGCACAAATTGTCATTGGCGCGGCGGTATTGGATGATATTTTGGGCGTATTGGTTTTGGCATTTCTGTATCAATTCGCTGTTGAAAAACAAGTCTCGGTGCAAGCCTTGGGCAAAGTCAGCTTGTACATCGTGTTGTTTATGCTCTTCACGCCTATTGTCACCAAACTTGCCGCCAAGGTCATAGACAAGCTAGACCAACGCGCCGCCTCACCTGGCTTATTGCTCAGTATGGTACTGTCTCTGATCTTGCTATTTTCTTGGCTGGCACATTTGATTGGCGCACCCGAAATTATGGGCGGCTTCGCGGCGGGATTGGCATTCAGTCAGTATTTTGGCTTTAAGTTTTCCCTAGGTAAATTTTCCCTCCATTGCGCCCCTAGCCCTAAATTAGCCCATCAACTAGAAGAGCAGATACGCCCGCTGATTCATACTTTTTCACCCTTGTTTTTTGTCATGGTGGGCGTATCACTCAATTTAAGCGATGTCAATTGGCGTACACCTGCCATTTGGGGTTTGGCTGGTTCATTGCTGCTTGTGGCATTTATTGGGAAATTTGCAGCTGGATTTTTTATCCGTGAGCCACGGCAGAATCAAATTGCCATTGGACTTTCTATGATTCCACGCGGTGAAGTCGGATTGATTTTTGCACAACTAGGCTTTTCCCAAGGCATCTTGAACGGTGAACTTTATGCTGCGCTACTTATTGTCATAGCCATTACCACCATGACCCCACCCTTTTTACTAAAATGGTTCTACCAACAACAAGATGCTAGCCACCCCCTTTAAACAGAACTTCAAGGATTGCCAGCAAATCGCTCGCGCAGCTCAGTCAAATTCAATGTTTCCAAAATCTGCTCTAAGCGTTCTGCGGCATTTTTGCGTAGCGTATCAGTGCGACGAGCGATAATTAGCTCGTTTTTCATGGAATGTTCCCAGCCGACGAGTTCAGTGACCGTCAATTGATAGCCGTTGGCTTCCAATTGCAAACAACGCAGCACATTGGTGAGTTGGCTGCCAAATTCGCGCGTATGCACAGGATGTCGCCAGATTTCGGATAAAGGTGTTTTTCCAAATGATTGATTTTTATGCTTATTCAATACCTTGGCGACTTCTGCCTGACAGCAGGGCACCAGCACCATAAATTTGGCTTGTTTGCGCAGGGCAAATTGAATCGCGTCATCCGTGGCGGTGTCACATGCGTGCAATGCCGTTACAACATCAATTTGATCGGGTAGCTCGGTACTGTGCGTTGAGGCTTCAACCGATAAATTTAAAAAGCTCATCTGTTCAAAGCCAAGCTGTGCGGCAAGATGTTGAGACTTTTGCACCAGCTCTGCCCGCGTTTCAATGCCGTAAACATGCGCAGACGCGCGTGATTTCAAAAACAAGTCGTACAGAATAAATCCTAAATACGACTTTCCTGCACCGTGATCCGCCAGCGTGACCCTACCCTGTTCGGCATAGACTTCGTTCAACAACGGTTCAATAAAATGGCACAGGTGATACACCTGCTTGAGCTTGCGGCGGCTATCTTGGTTAAGCTTGCCATCCCGTGTCAGGATATGCAGCTCTTTGAGTAGATCTATGGATTGGTTAGGTTTTATTTCTGGCATCAGGCTGTTCATGCTGTTCGCCGCACTTTCTTCATCGCTTGTTGGGCTTCACGCTTACCTTCACGTTCCTTTTCGGTCGCGCGCTTGTCGTGTTGCTTTTTACCTTTGGCTAGCCCAATCGCCAGCTTCACCCGTCCTTCTTTGTAGTGCATATCCAGCGGCATTAAGGTATAACCCGCCCGTTGCACTTTGCCGATAATCTTTTCGATTTCACTCTTGTGCAACAACAGCTTACGTGTCCTGATGGGGTCAGGATGAATGTGGGTAGAAGCGTTCAACAGCGGGCTAATATGCGAACCAAAAAGATACAGCTCACCGTTATTGACTGTAACATACGCTTCTTTGAGTTGCGCTCGACCCGCACGGATAGCCTTAACCTCCCAGCCTTCCAGCATAATCCCAGCTTCGTATTTGTCTTCAATGAAGTATTCATGGAAGGCTTTTTTATTTTGTATGATACTCATCGGTAATGCTCATGCTTAATCGTTAGGCGACCATTCTACCAGCCTTTTTTGATGTCCTAGCCATTCAATGTGGTGTTAGGGTACGCACATTCGTGATGCAAACCGTGCTTGGTAAAAGCAAAAGCTCCCCGCGCTGATAAGGCTAGTATAGAGCAACGGCTTAAATACACACGCTTCAAAACACCATGTCGTAGCTCGCGGTCAATAAATCGAGATGCCCCATGGGAACGGATGTATTGGGCGTGGCTATAAAAAAAGGGATTTGTGCATTGTTTTTCCAGCGATCATATTGCAGCTTGAGCGCACTGCTGTTGTCCAATTCATAACGCAATGACAAGGAGGTTGTACTGTGCGCTTCAGCCTGCGCGGGAGCTAAATTAGCCACCACGTCTAAACGCTGCACCATGTGGTAATTGTTGTAGGTCAACATCGGCAACCATTTCCCGACGCGATAACCCAAACCATACACCTCACTAAAATCTTCACCGTAAGAGGCTTTGCGGTTGATGTACAAAAACTCAGCTCGCGCCACCCAGTGCTCTGCATCGGCATTCAAGGAAATGCCGTAAAGGTTTTGCGGTGTCTTATTATTAAATGCCAAAGGGGTGGTCGAAAAAGGATTGGTATTTTGAATATTAGATTGTAGATACACCAAGCGCGAGGTGAACCAATCTCGATTTAATACTAAATCGGCTCCAAGAATATTGGACCAACGACTATCGGTGCGCGTGTTCCCACCGTTATAGAGCTTCCAATAACCACTGTCCTTAACGGTCTCATCACCCGCAAAAAAATTCATACTCGACGACCAGTCGCCCCAGTCATCGCGATATAACATATTGACTCCGTTGTAATTGACGATTTCCCAGCCATACATTTGCGGAGCCAAATGCACCCAAGGGTAAGACATTCCCAAGTCTTGCGATTCGGAATAATACAATAAAGGCAAACGCTTACGCCCCACCTGCAAGGTCAGTTCATCATTCAACTTCCAATCGGCATATAACCACTCAAAATCCAGTTGACCGCCTGCGGCACCGCGCGCCACCACTTGTCCTGTGACCGAAAAACGAGGATTAAACACCGCAGAACCTTGTAAGCCTAACTTGGTGTCAGGTCTCCATTGCACACCACCTTGTTGGTACACACCCGTTTGTGCGAAATCAGAGACGAAGCAAGGACAGCGAAAGCTGCTGCTAGGTTGTGCCGCCCCAGCGTTAAGGGTCTTCCCTACTGCTAAGGTCAAGAAACCAGAGCCTTCAAAATTCACCCCAGCCAGTTCAATGGCAGCACTCTGTGATGACATACCTAGCCACAACATCGCCGTTGTTAATTTGAGTATAGTTTGTAAATTCTTCATATTTTTTCTCAGAAATCGCTGATTAATTCCGAACATACCCTCGACAAGCTTTGGAAAAGCAGATTTAATCAGAGCTCCCCTCAGTTGACAATTGCAAATATAAATACACTCGCAAGCTTAAAACACTTGGTCGTAACTGACCGTCAATAAATCAACATGCCCCAAAGGCGTCACCGCATTCGGATTGGCGGTAAAAAAGGCGGGATCAGCCTTGTTTTGCCAACGATCAAATTGCAACTTAACAGCACTCACGTGGGAAAGATCATAGCGCAACAAAATTGAGGTCGTACTATGCGCTTCTGATAACAGTGCATCAGGGGCAAGTAGTGCTTGGTAATAATTATGGAAACTTATCATTGGCAGCCAATGACCTAAATGGTAGCCCAACGAGTAAGATTGACTAAAATCCTCTCCATAAGATGCACGGCGGTCAATATACATAAACTCTGTGCGTACTACCCAATGTTGGTTATCAGCATTTAGCGAGGCACTGTAAATGTGCTGCGGCGTTTTGGCACCCAACACCAACGGATCGGGGGCAAATAGATCGGTATTCTGAATATCCGATTGGATATATGCCACACGCGCTTCAAACCAATCTTTGCTTAAACTCAAATCCGCACCGATAATGTTAGACCAGCGACTATCCGTTCGGGTATTTAGCCCATTGTACATTTGCCAAAAGCGACTATTTTTGACCTTTTCTTCGCCCGCAAAAAAATTCATGGCAGCGTACCAGTCATTCCAATCGTCTTTGTACAAGACGTTCAGTCCGTTGTAATTCACGATCTCCCAACCATACACTTGTTGCGCCAAATGTACCCAAGGATAAGTCCATCCCACATCTTGCGATTCGGAGTGATCAAGCAGAGGCAAACGCTTGCGTCCGACCTGCAAAGTCAATTTGTCGTTGAGCTTCCAATCCGCATACAGCCATTCAAAATCAAGCTGCCCCCCCGCTGCCCCCCGCGCCACGATCTGCCCCGTAACGGATAGACGTGGACTAAACACAGCGGATCCCTGCAAGCCCAACTTGGTATCGGGTTGCCATTGCACACCGCCTTGCTGGTAAACCCCACCCTGCGCTAAGTCAGACAAAAAGCAAGGGCAATGGTAAGAGCCAAAGGGCTGGGCAGCACCATGATTAAGGATAGTACCCGCCGACAAAGTTAAGAAACCCGAACCCTGAAAATCCACGCCTGCCATCTCAATCGCTGCCGTTATGGGCGAAGTTAAAACTCCAAACATGAAAAATGGGAGTGTGTATTTCAAGCGCATAAAAATGCTTCCATCACAAAATTGCATTGCGAGCTATTTATACAATTAAAATCAATTGATTGAATAAGAATCTTCGGAAACAAACCAAAGAGATCATCGTGTGAATTACACCGCAGCCCGCTGTCTTCGACTTTCAAATAAACAAATGCCCGCGCTGACAGAAACATTCAAACTCTCCACGCTGCCCATCATCGGGATGCGCACCAGCTCATCGCAAGTTTCACGAGTCAGACGGCGCAAACCTTCGCCTTCCGCACCCAACACCCATGCCAGACCACCCGTATGTTTGAATTGATGCAAGTCTTGCGTCGCTTCGCCCGCCGTCCCAACCACCCAAATATCGTGTTCTTGTAACTCCCGCAAGGTACGCGCCAAGTTGGTCACGGTAATGTAAGGCACGGTTTCTGCTGCGCCACACGCTACTTTTTCAACTGTGGCAGTGATGCCCACGGCGCGATCTTTGGGCGCGATGACCGCATGTACCCCAAACGCATCGGCACTCCGTAAACACGCGCCCAAGTTGTGCGGGTCTTGCACACCATCCAACACTAAAATCAACGGCGGTTCTTCCAAGGTTTCTAATACGTCCGACAAATGCTGCACGCGTCGCGCCGCATCCACCCGCGCTGCGATACCTTGATGCCGCGCCCCGCCCGCCATGCCATCCAAACGCGCTGCTTCAATGGGAATCATGCGCACATTGCTGTCTGCTGCCAGCTTGATGAGATCGCGCATACGCGGGTCTTGCCGCTGCGCTTGGAAATACACTTCCATCACGCCTTCAGGATTTTGGCGAATGCGCGAGGTGACGGCATGGAAACCATAAATTAAACGTAAATCAGCCATGTTTGCTGTCTTTCTAAAGTGGGATATTTGTTTTTAGTCGTTAGTTATTAGCTGTTGGCTATTAGTCGTTAGTCGTTAGTCGTTAGCTATTAACAACTAACGACTAGCAGCTAGAGACTAACGACCAACCACTACCCCAACCTAACTTGTAAGTTTAACTTAAACAGAAACTTATTGTTTTCTCTGTAAATTTGTCCAAAGCGATGCCGCGTACTAGAAGGCGTGTCAAAAAAAGCGTGCTGGTAAAAATAATCTTTTAATTGCTGATAGTGGTTGGTGTGGTAAAAAACCAGCTCGCCATCTTGCCGTACAACTAACGCGCCATTCGCCGACAAATTGCCGTCCCATGTTTGATTCGGGAAAATTCCTAGCATGGAATACTGAATAAAATCACGCAATCGAATATGCACGACAGTTACGTCGTCACTTGCCGCGAGGCAAGTCTTGGGATATTCCGCCAAGTATTTGGTGATTTTCTTTCGGAAAAACGCCAGTAGTGCGTCCGCCATCATCGAGGGCATGGCGGTATCGACTTTGCGCAAATTGGATTCGTAAGTCTTGTTTTCACAACCGTAAAAATGAAACTGCCCACCTGCGTTCAAAATAGCAAGAATACGATCTTTGATTTTTGACTTGGTTTCGATGTGGTTAATATCATCAACCGCATCTGGATTTAATCCACTGATTTCGTAAATAAAATTGGTGGCTTGCGACGCGTTAATCAACGTCGGATTCGCGCCTAAAAAGGACTTGATACCAATACCTTGATCGGCAAATAACAGATTTCCTTCTTCAAAATCCAGATGAAAATCTGCCTTGTCGCCCGAAGTGCCTTTGGTTTTGGTGAGTTGCAACAACTCCGTTGTTTGGGTAATTTTTTCGTTAGAGAAAGTTGCTTTACCCGCTTTAATTTCTTGCGCTAAGGCACTAATTTCCTCGCTCGAAAACAAGGCACTCAGGGCAATTTTAGTGATGGTATCTGCGTGGATAATTTCAATATCCAGCGCGTTTAAATTCAACGCCGTGTCGCCATTTTTAATCCGAATCACCCGCACCGCATCGCTGGTGGGATTGCCTTGCGCATCGCCATAATGCAGCAAACGTTGATGAATGAGTTTAATCACCGCGTACAACTCACTTAATTCGCCTTTGTTACGAGTAATCTCCATATCATTCCCCCGTAAATTTTGCTGCATATAGTGCAAAGTGCTTTTCGCCACGGCAGACACGACATCTACGCACACGCTATTGCCCAGCTGTTTCATCGCCTGCGTTTTAGAAACAGGAAATTGATAATCGGCGGGAAAGCCCATCATTTCGGTCGCTTCTTTTAAACCAATACGGCGCACTTCGTCATTAACCCGATAAAATTCCCAGTTGCGCCTATCATCAATGACAGAACCTTTGCCGCCGACCCGTAAAGTGAAGCCGACTTTTTTCTCGCAAGGCGCGTTAAAAATATCCGACATAGTTTTGGTCAGAAGCAACGGTGTAGGGAAGACAAATGGACGGCGCGTATCCACGCTACAGCGATCAAATCCCACGATAAAAACCCGTGCGCGATGTTGCGGCACATTAAAGTCTGAGGCCTTAATCACCTTAAAGCTGACTTGATAATCGGCTTTATCCAGATAATCTAGAATCGTGGCAAAAGTATTGCCGTCATCGTGATTGACCAGATGGCGCACGTTTTCCAAAATAAATGCCTTGGGACGCTTATGTTCCAACACATCCAAAATGTTAAAAAACAAATTACCACGCTCGGATTTTTCGCCGTCTTTAAACCCTTTTTTCTTACCCGCTTGGGAAAAAGGCTGGCACGGAAACCCCGCACACAACAAATCGTGATCGGCGATTTTATCCGTCGAAATCGCCCGAATGTCGTCATTAAACAAGGCATCGTCTATGCCATGATTCGCTTGGTAAGTTTGCCGTGCGTGCTTGTCAATTTCAGACGCAAACACACATTCGCCTCCCAAGGCTTTCAACGCCACATGAAAGCCGCCGATCCCTGCGAATAAATCAATGAAGGTGAAGGGCGCGGTAGTTTGATGGGCGGGAGCTGGGTCAGCAAACAAACCCAGTTGTGGCGCAGCATGATGCCCAGATACTTCGTCCCACATCAAACCGCCATCCCCTGCCGTTGCAACATACACATCATGCGCACGCCATCACGCCAATCAGCCATTTTTCTTACCTTTCGGTGATTTCTTTTTGGCAGGCTTAGCTTCTTCCGTCGCGCTATCGACTTCCGCACCTTCTGCCACCAACGCGCCGCGATCTTCTTGCAACACAAAGTCTATTTTGGTGTTTTCCATATCGACTTTGACCACGCGCACACTGACACGGTCGCCTAGGCGGTAGCGTTGACCTGTACGTTCGCCGAGCAACTGATGTTTAGCATGATCGAAGCGGAAGTAATCTTTACCCAATTCGGAAATATGCACTAAGCCTTCGACGTACAGCTCATCCAAGGCGACAAACATACCGAAGCTGGTCACAGCAGAAACTGTGCCGACAAACACGCTGCCCAAATGATCGCGCATATAGAAGCACTTGAGCCAGGCCTCAACATCGCGCGTTGCGTCATCCGCGCGGCGTTCGGTCATGGAGCAATGGATGCCCAATTCCGCCCATTTTTGCGCAGGTTGGTATTGTTTCTTATGCAATACGGCTTTGATGGCACGGTGTACCAACAAGTCTGGATAACGACGAATCGGTGAAGTGAAGTGGGTATAAGCCTCGTAGCCCAACCCAAAATGCCCGACGTTTTCCAATTCGTATTTCGCTTGACGCAAAGAGCGCAACATCACCGTTTGCAGCAAAGCCGCATCAGGACGACCTTTGATACTCTTCAATAGTTTTGAATAATCAGCGGCTTGAGGTTCATCTTCGCCACCCAGCTCCATGCCAAATTCTTTGAGAAATTCGCGCAAGGCTTCCAGTTTTTCAGGGGTAGGACCTTCGTGGATACGGTACAACACAGGGTGTTTGCTCTTTTCCAAAAAGCCTGCTGCGCAGACGTTTGCCGCCAACATACATTCTTCAATCAGCTTGTGCGCGTCATTGCGCACCACAGGCACGATGCGTTCGATTTTGCCCGCCTCGTTAAACATCATCTGGGTTTCCACGGTTTCAAAGTCGATCGCGCCGCGTTTTTCCCGTGCTTTGAGCAGTTTTTGGAACAAGGCATACAGGTTTTGCAAATGTGGCAAAACGCTGGCGTATTCTTTCGCCAATTCGCCATCGGGTTCAGCCAACATCGCTGCGACTTGGGTGTAGGTCAGGCGCGCTTGCGAGAACATCACCGAAGGATAGAAGCGATATTTGCCAATTTTGCCCGTGCTGCTGATCTGCATATCGCACACCATGCACAAGCGATCTACTTTAGGATTCAGCGAACACAAGCCATTCGACAATTCTTCAGGCAACATTGGAATCACGCGACGCGGGAAATACACTGAGTTGCCGCGCAAAATGGCTTCACGATCCAGCGCGTCGTTGCTTTGCACATAATGGCTCACGTCAGCAATCGCCACCACCAAACGGAAGCCGCTCTTCACAGGTTCGCAATACACCGCATCATCAAAATCGCGCGCGGTTTCGCCATCAATCGTCACCAAAGGCAAATGGCGAATATCTTCGCGCCCCGCCCAGTCTTCTGCGGCGACGGTCGGCGAAATGGCTTTGGCTTGTTTTTCCACGGCGGGTGGGAATTCATGCGGCAAATCGTGCTTGCGTAAGGCGATTTCAATTTCCATGCCAGGGTCGGCATAATTGCCCAACACTTGCACAATGCGCCCAATCGGCTGCGCGTGCTTATTGGGATGTTGCATGATTTCTAAAATCACCACTTGTCCCGCTTCCGCACCACCCGACTCTCCCGCCGCCACCAAAATATCTTGGGTAATGCGGCGATTTTCTGCCACCACAAACAAAATACCATGTTCAGCAAACAAGCGTCCCACGATGCGATTATTCGCCCGTTCTAAGACTTCAACAATTTTGCCTTCAGGGCGGCCGCGTCTATCCACGCCACTTTGACGCACCAGCACCACATCGCCGTGCAACACTTGGTGCATTTCTTTTTCACTCAAAAACAAATCGGTGCTGCCATCTTCTGGAATGACAAAACCAAAACCATCAGGATGACCTGACACTTTTCCCTTAATCAAATCCAGCTTATCCATCACGCAAATCGCACGTTTGCGATTACGCATAATTTGACCATCGCGCTCCATTGCGCGCAAACGGCGGGAAAACAGCTCTTCTTCTTCACCGCGTTCAATCAGCAGCAAATCCATCAACTCTTCTTCGTGCATGGGCGCGCCATGATCGGTCAGAATTTGCAGTACAAACTCACGACTAGGCAAGGGATGTTCATATTGTTCGCGTTCCCGTTCCAAAAATGGATCTTGCAAACGTAAGTTATTTTTATTTTTCATTGACATTAAGTCCTTTAACGATTAAATTGCGCGCCGTTGTTAGCGCAAGCCCAGATGGCGGAATTGGTAGACGCGCACGGTTCAGGTCCGTGTGCCGTAAGGTGTGGAGGTTCGAGTCCTCTTCTGGGCACCAGCTACAGCAACACTTCTCAGTATTTTCAGCTCCCCTGCCGCTCTGGCAAATAATTCACTCAGCAATATCTCAAGCAACTTCACTGCATTGTGCAGCACGTTTGCGCCGTTAAACGGGTTTAAACAACTCAAGGCATTTGGGAAAGTATTCAAAGATGCAGTTTTTAGACTATTCAGAGGATTAGAAAATTGCTCCCATTTTCTCACCACAACGCGACACGCGGAAAACAAGGCGGCGAATTGTAGCAGGAAAGCATACGCATCTAGCAAAAAAATGGGATTTCACCGTATGCAGCCCTGCGTCATATCGTGATAACACGCTACGCTCGCGTCATACTGGCCGCCCCCATGCGCTGCAAAAGCATAGCTTGGGTTATACTTGCACCAGAAAATGATGCCCCAATTCTGATTGCATAGAACCCCTACACCATGAACAAAATCCTCATCGCCCTTGACTATCCCGAAGCCGCACCTGCCTTGGCATTGGTAGAACGACTTGATCCTAGCTTATGCCGCTTAAAAGTCGGCAAAGAACTCTTTACCGCCACGGGCCCCGCATTACTTGAAAAGCTGATGCAGCGTGGCTTTGACGTGTTTTTGGATTTGAAATTTCACGACATTCCCAACACCACCGCGCACGCCTGTGCCGCCGCTGCGCGTTTGGGCGTGTGGATGGTAAATGTCCACGCCCTAGGCGGTCGGCGCATGTTGGAAGCGGCGGCGAACGCTGTTGCCAATAGCTCGCACCAGCCAAAATTGATTGCCGTGACCATGTTGACCAGCATGGCGCAAGCGGATTTAGCCGACATCGGACTCAACGCCACGCCCGCCGAAATGGTGTTGCGCTTGGCACAATTAGCCAAAGACTGCGGCTTAGACGGCGTAGTCTGTTCTGCGCAAGAAGCCAGCTTGCTGCGCGCCCAATGCGGGGCTGATTTCTGCCTTGTCACCCCTGGCATCCGCCCTGCCCTAGCCAGTTTAGATGACCAATCTCGCGTCATGACTCCCCGCGAAGCCCTCGCCGCAGGTTCTCATTATCTCGTCATCGGTCGCCCCATTACCCAAGCCGCCAACCCGCTGCTGGCGTTGCAAGCGATTGCGCAGGAAATTGCTGACGCACTATAAATTGATTAACGCTAACATAATGATTTTCAATTAAAATCATAGCGAACCTGCGCCTTCCCCCTAGCAGCGGGGGAGAGCGAAGCGAGGGGGCAACGGGGATGGGGGTTGAATGGTTGCACTGTATTGAGCCATTTCAACCCCCACCCTAACCCTCCCCCTGCTAGGGGGAGGGAACTGTAAGCGGCATCCCCGCTTGCAGTTCCAAAAAATACAAGAGGACAAAATGAATCAATTAGCCACGGCAGCCCTGCCCCCGTTTGAAAATGCCCGCGTATTGGTCGTGGGCGATGTGATGCTGGATCGGTATTGGTTTGGGGAGGTGCATCGGATTTCGCCTGAAGCTCCCGTGCCTGTTTTAAAAGTGGATCGCGTGGATGAACGCCCTGGGGGCGCGGCGAATGTGGCGCGCAACATTGTGGCGTTGGGGGCGCAGGCGACTTTGTTGTCGGTGGTCGGCAATGATGAAGCAGGCGCGTGTTTGGATAAATTATTGCGCCAACACAGCAACTTAACCGCACTGCTGCACCGCGACGACAGCATCAGCACGATAGTCAAATTGCGCGCCATCGCCCGCCATCAGCAGTTATTGCGCATCGACTTTGAAACCTCGCCCAGCCATGAGGTGTTGAATGCGGCGTTGGAAGATTACCGCGCCCAATTGCCGTTGGCGGATGTGGTGATTTTGTCGGACTACGGCAAAGGCGGCTTGGCGCATATCGCGGAGATGATACGGTTGGCGCGGGCGGCGGGCAAACCTGTGTTGGTTGACCCCAAAGGCGACGATTACCAACGCTACCAAGGCGCGACCTTGCTCACACCGAATCGCAGCGAATTCCGTCAAGTGGCGGGCGGTTGGCAAGATGAAGCTGAATTGCGTACCAAAGCAGAAAAATTACGCCTAGAGCTGCAATTGGAAGCACTACTGGTAACCCGTAGCGAAGACGGCATGACCCTATTCCGTGGCGACGAAGTGTTGCACGAACCGACTCACACCCGCGAAGTGTTTGATGTCAGCGGCGCGGGCGACACGGTGATCGCCACCTTGGCGGTGATGCTGGCAAGCGGCGCGCCGTTGCCCAACGCCATGCGCATCGCCAACCGCGCAGCGGGGATTGTGGTCGGCAAACTCGGCACGGCGGTAGTGTCGCGGGAAGAGATTTTGCAAGATATGGGGATGTAGCAGTGAAAAAGTAAAATGTATGGGTAAGGTGTTGCGTACAAATAATTTGGGTATTGAGTTGTTAGTCGCTAGTCGTTAGTTTTTAGTTGGTATGGTGGAAATTTTAATGCGCCCATCTGAATATATGGCAAACATTGCATATACATGTAGCTTTCCACCCTCAACCCAAAACCAGCGGCTAACGACTACCAACTAATAGCTAACAACTATAAACTAACGACTAAAAAAGGAATTCTCATGTACTACATCGTCACAGGCGCGGCGGGCTTTATTGGCTCTAACTTGGTTAAGGCACTCAACGAGCGCGGGGAGCATGACATTATCGCGGTGGATAACCTCAAAAATGCTGATAAATTCAAGAATCTAGTCGATTGCGATATTGCCGACTATATGGACAAACACGATTTTTTGGCGAAATTGCGCGAAGGCTATTTTGATGGATTGGTTCGCGCGGTATTTCATCAAGGTGCATGTTCCGATACTATGGAAACCGACGGGCATTACATGATGGAAAACAATTACCAGTACACGCTGGAGTTGATGAATTATTGTCAAGACGAAGATGTGCGGTTTTTATATGCCTCATCCGCTTCGGTTTATGGTGGTGGCGGCGTGTTCAAAGAAAGCCGCGAATACGAATCGCCGTTAAACGTGTATGCCTATTCCAAATTTCTATTTGACCAAATCGTCCGTCGTCGCTGGCATAAACGCGGTGCGCAAATTGTCGGATTGCGCTATTTCAACGTGTACGGCAATCGCGAACAACACAAAGGGCGCATGGCTTCCGTGGCATTCCACTTCTTCAATCAATATCGCGCCAACGGTAAAATCAAGCTGTTTGAAGGCTGTGACGGCTATGCCAACGGCGCGCAATTGCGCGATTTTGTGTCGATTGAAGACGTGGTCAAAGTAAATATGTTCTTCTTGGACAACCCCGATGTATCAGGTATTTTCAACCTCGGCACGGGTAATGCCCAAAGTTTCAATGATGTCGCAGTGGCAACGCTCAATACCTTGCGCCTCGCCGAAGGCAAGCCTGCCTTGAGCTTATATGCACTTATCGCACAAAACATCCTTGAATATATTCCCTTCCCAGACGCGCTGAAAGGCAAATACCAAAGCTACACCCAAGCCGATATTTCCGCCTTACGATCAGCGGGATACGACGCGCCCTTCTTAACCGTCGGGCAAGGCGTAGAACGTTATGTAGGTCAGATGCTAAAGGCTGTCGAATAAGGGGAGATGCACCGCATTAGGTTGATACGTGAAGCATTTTTCCTTCGTCCTTTCTCGCTTTTCCGTGCATACTACGCACTCGATTCAAACAAGCGTTTATAAACCACCCTAAGGAGATCATCATGATTTTTAATTTGAACAAAACACTCGGTCTGTTATTGGCAGCTGGTATTGCGATGAGCATCAGCTTGCCCACTATGGCGGCCGAGTCTGCTGTACCAGTAACCAGCACAGCTAATCACTTTGAGCGCATGAAAACCATGTCGCCTGAAGAACGCGCCAAGGAACGTGCCGCTATGCACAAGGAAATGGCTGCCATGACTCCTGAACAACGCGCAGCAAAACGCAAGGAAATGCGCGAACAATTTGAAAAAATGTCGCCTGAAGAACGTAAAGCGATGCACGAAAAAATGCACCAAGATATGAAGTCAATGTCGCCTGACGAACGCAAAGCCATGCATGAAACCATGCGCAAAGAGTGGGATAGCATGACCCCAGAGCAGCGTGCGGAACGTCGCAAGGAAATGAAGGCGCAGTGGGACAAGATGACCCCTGAAGAACGTAAAGCAATGGGCGGCAAAAAGGCACATCAACAATGTATGCCTAACGAAGATCGTGCAAAGCATCGTCAAGAAATGCAAGAACGGATGCAAAAAATGACACCTGAAGAACGCGCCAAGTTTAAACAAGAACGCTCACAAAAAATGAACGGAAGCATGTCGCCTCCGTCCACTGCACCGACTCAAGCGGCTTCAGCTGTCGCGCCGAACAAAAAATAGTCAGAGAACGGCGAAGGGTTAAAGAGGGAAGGGGAAAACCACCTCTCCTAAGAAGAGATGAAATTTCACCCTTCTCCCGTCCCTCCTTAGCGTATCGGATTCTTCAGTTGTTCCAGAATCGCTGGATTTTCTAAAGTTGATACGTCTTGAGTAATTTCCTCACCTTTGGCAATGGCACGCAGCAAGCGGCGCATGATTTTGCCTGAACGCGTTTTCGGTAAGTTTTCGCCAAAACGAATTTCATCAGGTTTGGCAATCGGGCCAATTTCTTTACCGACCCAATTGCGCAAGGCTTCCGCCAATTCTTTGGCTTTTGCTGCATCTGTAGGACGCTCGCCTTTCAATACCACAAAAGCGACCACGGATTCACCCTTGATTTCATGCGGCTTTCCAACCACCGCCGCTTCGGCTACCAGCGGATTCGCTACCAACGCGGATTCAATTTCCATCGTGCCTAGACGATGCCCTGATACATTCAACACATCGTCAATCCGCCCCATAATCCAGAAATAACCATCTTCATCACGATGCGCTGAATCGCCCGCCAAGTACGCGCCTCGCATTTCTTCGGGGAAATAACTCTTTTTGTAGCGTTGCGGATCGCCCCATATCGTGCGGATTTGGGAAGGGAAAGGACGTTTGATAACCAAGAAGCCGCCGTGTTGGTCGAACACTTCGTCGCCTGCTTCGTTGACGATGGTAGCCTGTATGCCAGGTAGCGGCAACGTACACGTGCCAGGTTTAATCGGCATCGCCCCAGGCAGCGGCGCGATCATGTGCGAACCTGTTTCAGTTTGCCACCACGTATCGACAATTGGGCAACGACCTTGACCCACCGTGTTGTAGTACCACATCCACGCTTCTGGATTGATCGGTTCACCCACTGATCCCAACAAACGCAAACTGGACAAGTCGTATTGCTTTGGCAAATCGCCACCCAGTTTAATCAAGGAACGAATCGCCGTTGGCGCGGTGTAGAACGTGGTCACCTTGTGATCTTGGATCATTTTCCAGAAACGTCCTGCATCGGGATAAGTCGGCACACCTTCAAATACCACTTGGGTTGCACCCATAGCCAAAGGACCATAAGCGACATAGCTATGCCCTGTGATCCAACCCACGTCTGCGGTACACCAGAAAACGTCGCTGTCTTTGTAATCGAAAACCCATTGCATCGACAACATCGCGCCCAGCAAATACCCGCCGCTGGAATGCTGTACGCCCTTGGGTGTGCCAGTCGAACCCGATGTGTAAAGAATAAACAATGGATGTTCCGCGCCCACCCATTCAGGTTCACACACCGCAGATTGACCCGCGACCAAATCGTGCCACCAGATATTGTTGGCAGACCATGCGGTTTCTGTGTCGGTACGTTGATAAACAATGACGCTATGTACGCCCTCACAGCCGCCTAAAGCCAATGCCTCATCTACGGCTGGTTTCAATGGCATCACTCGGCCGCCGCGCATTTGGGTATTGGCGGTAATCACGGCACATGCTTTTGCATCAGTAATGCGTTCATGCAAACTCTTAGCAGAAAATCCGCCGAACACCACGGAATGAATCGCGCCAATACGCGCACAAGCCTGCATACACACCACGGCTTCGATGCTCATCGGCATATACACAATGACGCGATCGCCCTTCTGAATACCGCGTGATTTCAACCCATTGGCAAACTGACAAACGCGAGCGTGCAAGTCGCGGTAATTAATTTTGGTGACGGCACCGTTATCCGCTTCAAAAATAATCGCCGTTTTTTCAGCTTGAGTCGCTAAATGCTTATCGAGACAATTGTAAGAAACATTCAACTCACCGTCTTCAAACCACGTGTAAAAAGGCGCGTTGCTTTCATCCAATACTTTGGTAAAAGGTTTTTTCCATTGCAACATTTCGCGCGCTAGTTTCGCCCAATGCCCTTCATAATCCTGCGCAGCCGAATCGCATAACGCCCGATAGCCCGCCATACCAGATACATTTGCCTGCTGCACAAATTCCGCAGAAGGGTTGAAAATACGGGTTTCGTTTAAGGTTGATTCGATGTTCGACATGTTTTCTCCTGAGTAAAAATAGCAAATTCATTTAACAATCAATACAATAAAAAATCGCGCCAACTCTCGGCGCGGTGGAACAATGCTCCAGTCAGTCTTCTTGCTGACAGTACACAATCTGATTTATCGGGGTCGTATTATAGTGCGTAGGATAGCTTGCCGTGAGTACGAATTTATCGCACATTTTCCCACACGTACTTACTGTATGCGACATCAAACCAGTCCTACCAGTGGATTATGGTTGAATCATGCGTATAATTACGCGGAAAAAATAATTAGCCATATTTCGTCAGCTGCAACCCATTTAAAGGAAACAAAAATGAGCGGACCCTCAACGGCTGTTTACGATACCGCAGGTGATGTGCTAATGGGCGCATCAGGCTTGTCGGCGGTGATGCTGGCTGCTCGTGCCATTCAAGAAGCACACGACATGTATGTGGAGTATGGCGAGGCGCACCAACGCGTGATTGAGCGTGAAACAGCCCGCCATGAAGCGCAACAGCAATTGCAAGCCGCCAGCCAAGCACACGTTGGCTTTTTGCACCAACAAGCTGATCGCTTACAAACACGCTTAACGCGTTTGCAAAGTGTGCTGTCAGACGAAACACCAGAAACACTTTCACCTCCCGCCGCCGCAGATGATGAACAAGCTTGGCAAGCGTATTTCCAACAGCTTGATGCCGCCATCCAACGTGCAGAATCACAACTTGCCATCGGTGAAGGCATGAGTGCGCAAACTCGTGCGACATTACTGGCAGAACAACCTGACACGGCACAACTTTTGATTGCCTACGCACAACAGCGCGCCTTGCAAACCAAGCTCACTGCCGCTGAAATCGCCCATTACCAAGCACTTTCATTGCATTTGCTCGCCAGACTGGAGCAGCCTGCGGGGCTAGCCTTGCCTATCCGTATCGAATCGCTGGCGCGTGAAATGTTGCGTGCGTACGATGTGGCGCGTGCCGATGCGCTGGCTTCGGATTTGCGTCTGGCGATTCAACGTGCCAATGAACATCGCCATCTACAACAAGCCGATGCCGCAGAAGCAACTTTGCTGTTGACACAATTGGCGGATGCACTTCCCGAAGCCTTACGCACCACGCTGCTGCAAGTTTCCGCTGGCGCGGCATTGCTGGATGATGCCACGCGTACCTTGGCGAATGAAATACGTGCAGCGGTCAAAGCCGCACGTCAACGCGAAGAACAAACCGCAACTGCCGTGGTACTGGAACAGTCGCTACGTGATTTAGGCTACGAAGTGGAAGACATCGCACAAACTTTGTTTGTGTCAGGCGGCATCGTACATTTCCAAAAACAAAGCTGGGAAAATTACCATGTGCGGATGCGCGTGAATCCCAAAGATCAAACCGTCAATTTCAATGTCGTGCGCCCCAAAGAGGAGGCTGCTGCGGATAAACGACAGGATTATTTAGCAGAAGACCGATGGTGTTCAGAATTCCCCGCCTTGCTCAAAACGCTCGCAGCGCGGGGTGTAAATTTGAATGTGACGCGTTTGTTGCAAGCAGGTGAAGTCCCTGTCCAAGTGGTCGATGCGGCTACCTTACCCGCCGCCCGTCAAGCGGAAGAGCAACAGCAACATCGCACGGTGGAAGCGAAGCAAATGAAGTTGTAAGGCAATGCAATTACAACAGAGCAGGCGTAAGGAATTTCGTTGCATTGTGTTCACAAAAACCAACTTATCCGTCATCCCCGCGCAGGCGGGGATCCAGATTTTTAGTTTTTTTAGGACAAAAAACCTTGCAAATTTTATGTCGACCTCTCCCAGAAAACAGAGAAGTCCAAATCAACATACTGGATTCCCGCCTGCGCGGGAATGACGGTATTTAAAGACGTCCTTAACGGAGTAGAAATCACCCATGAAAATCGTTCTGCCCATCATCGCTGCCGTAATCTTCCTACTGACCTTTAAATCTTTTCAAGGCACGCCAGCGGGCGATGAGTTGCTACACGCCGTTGAAGCGGGAGATCAAGCCAAAGTGCATAGCCTATTGGTCAAAAAAGTCGATGCTAATTCACACGATAGGCGTGGCAATGCTGCCTTGTACTTTGCTTCTTATCGTGGCTACACCGCCATTGCCAAAGACTTGCTTGACCATGGTGCGAATATCAATGCAAGTGGCGATAGCAAAGATACTGCCCTACATGGTGCGGCGATGACTGGGCAGAAGGAGGTTGCTGAACTTTTACTGGCAAGAGGGGCCGAGGTGAACCTGGTCAGTGGCGACGGTTGGACTCCTTTGCGTGAAGCCAGCTACTCTGGTGCCCCAAATCCCGAAGTCATCGCCCTGCTGATTGCGCATGGCGCGACAATGTAATACTCCCAAACGAGGTCATACCAAATGGATAAGTTAGTCGATATGTCGCCGCGCTGGGCATTGGATTTAGAACGATTGTTGTCGATACGCTCGCAGTTCGTGATTTCGGGCAATATTCGCGACAATTTTATTGTCAGCATGCATGACAAACACACCCTTGTGCCACTCCTACGCTGTTTATGGAACACCTTGCAAGGGATGGATTATCGCTTTATGTTGGTGTACGACCCCATCGAAGGCATACGCCCTTACCCCAACGAACCTGAAGTGATTGAACTCGCCACCAAGTTATTTGACCTCAAGTTACAAGACGGTGCGATGCCCACGAGTTTGGAAAATTTAGCCATCCTGATGCGCCGTGTAGCGGAAATGCGTGAGGTGCGTTGCGCCATCGTGGTTGATTTTGCTTCGCGCTTGGTCAGGCAGGCGGAACATTTGGATCAAGCCGAACATCGCTTTTTTGTCTCGGCCGAACGACTGGCTGCCACCTCTACGCCTATCATTCCCAAAAACTTAGAGACCAGCGATGTCCCTGGTGTAGCGCGGTTTAATCCCGTCGTTTGGCTGTTAAATCGCCCCCAAGACATTCCTTCTTGGCTCACTTTAGACAGTGCACGTATTGCGCCTTTGACCGTCTCCAATCCTGATTACGAAACTCGAACAGCAGCAGCAGATATTTTAGGCAAATTGTTTGAGGGGTATGGTTCAAGCGATGCGGCAGGCAAGGCAAAGTTTTGCACCCGTTTTGCCGATTTGACCGAAGGGCTGTGGCTGATGGCGATGGGGGATATTGCCCAATTGGCGCGCCGTAAGAACATGAGCTATCTCGACATTGATGAGGCGGTGCAATGCTTTAAAGTCGGCATCGTCGATAATCCATGGAAGAAATCCTATATGCGCGAGCGTATCGCCACGGCGCATAGCGTGATCGAAAGTCGGGTCAAAGGTCAGCCTCAAGCCATCACCAAAACCTTGGATATTCTGATGCGTTCGGTGATGGGACTGACGGGCGCGCAAGCGCGTTCTTCGGATAACCGCCCACGTGGCGTATTGTTTTTTGCAGGACCGACTGGGGTGGGTAAAACTGAGTTAGCGAAGTCGCTGACTCAACTGATTTTCGGCAATGAGCGCGCTTATCTGCGTTTTGATATGAGCGAATTTGCCGAAGAACACAGCAGCGCGCGCTTGCTGGGTGCGCCACCAGGTTATGTGGGCTATGACGCGGGCGGTGAACTCACCAATGCTGTGCGTGAAAAACCCTTTAGCGTGATTTTGTTCGACGAAATCGAAAAAGCCCATCCGCGCATTTTGGATAAATTCCTGCAAATTCTGGAAGATGGACGCTTAACCGATGGGCGCGGCGACACGGCGTACTTTTCTGAAGCGGTGATTGTATTTACCTCTAATTTGGGGATTTACGTCGAAAATGAACACGGTCAACGCACCCAAAACGTCCAGCATGGCGACCCCTACGATGTGGTCGAAAGCCGTGTGCGCGGAGCGATACAAGATTATTTCAAGTTCAAATTATCCCGCCCCGAAATTCTGAATCGTATCGGCGACAATATCGTGGTGTTTAATTTTATTTCTGCCACCATCGCCGAACAAATTCTGAAAGGCATGTTGCAAAACGTCATCAACCGCGTGAAAGAAGAACATCACATCACCTTAAATTTCACACAAGAATCTTGGCAAGACTTGCTGAAACTCTGTACGCGCGACCTCACCAATGGCGGACGCGGCATCGGCAATCAAGTGGAATCAAGCTTTATCAACCCCTTAGGACGCGCGCTGTTTTCGATGGACTTAAGTGATAAAAAGACCCTTACCGTGCGTAAAGTCATCGAGGGGGCAAACCGTATCGTCACACTAGAACTGGGATGAAATCCCCCACGCTGCAAATCAACAAAGCCCATTACCCAGTGACGGTGCTCGGCCATGGACGGCGCATTGGCATTTGGGTGCAAGGCTGCTCGATTCATTGTAAACAGTGCGTGTCGATGGATACGTGGACACCTGACCCCAAGCGCGCCATGCGCATTGGCGACGTGATTGCATGGTGTCGAGAAAGGGCAAAAGAAGGTTGCGACGGCATCACCATTAGCGGCGGCGAGCCGTTTGACCAACCCTACGGCTTACGGGCTTTGCTGACGAGCTTACACGCATGGCGCAAAGCCAGTGGTCTTGATTTTGATATATTGAGCTACAGCGGCTACCCCTTACGCACTTTACAAGCAAAACACAGCGCGATACTCAACTTATTGGATGCCGTTATTCCTGAACCCTACATTGAGAATCTCCCGCCTACGGCAGTTTGGTGTGGTTCCGCCAATCAAAGCCTCATCCCCCTTAGCGAACGCGGTAAAACCCGATACGAACCTTATCTCAACCTGCCGCTAGACCAATACGGCAAGCAAATGCAAATGAGCGTCGAAGCGGGCAAAGTTTGGATGATCGGCATCCCCAGTCGTGGAGACATGGCAGCTTTAGAAACTCTGTGCCAATCACGCGGATTGGCATTGGGCGAGGTGTCTTGGCGGAGGTGAAGCATCTCCCCTGAACCTACGTTGCACCTAGGGATGAGCTGATTTATTCGGTTTTGTAGTTTTTGCTGAAGCAAAAACACTTTTGTATCAATGGACTGGATTCCGACCTTCGTCGGAATGACGAATAAATCAGTGCCTCCCTAGATACTATAGCGCAAGATATATGCGTAGATACTTATACCTATATCAAGAATTGCAACGTCAATTTCAAACTGCGTGCTATTGGGAATATTCCTTTTTTTGAAGCTATACTCCACGGCTATCATAAAGCACTTATAATTTTTTTCATCAATCTAATCAACTGAATATATAGACTAAATATGAAAATTGGTATACAAACTTGGGGTTCAACGGGCGACATTATGCCCTTTATCGCATTAGCCGATGGCTTGATCCAAGCAGGTCATCAGGTCACCTTAGTCGTGAGCAGTATTGATAACCGTAGCTATCAGGAAACCTGTGAAAGCTTAGGTATTCCTTATAGGCAAATCCCCGCACACATTGATTTTGATGTTCGGGAATTTTCCCAGCGTACTTTGCGCATGAATACCCGACAATGGTTAATCGTCTTGCTAGAAGCGACTTTTTTCCCTTATGAACAAGAAATTTATCAAGCCGCTATCCAGTTAGTCGCCGAACACGATTTGGTCATTGGACATAATTTTCTGTATCCGTTAAAACTCGCGGCCAAAAAACACCACAAACCCCATATTAGCGTCATGTATTGGCCCGTAACGATTACAACCAATACTTCTCCGCCGTCTCGCTTGCCCAACTTAGGACGCACACTCAATCGTTGGCAATGGGAATTACTGCATCAAGTCTTTGATTGGATATTAAAAAAACGCATAAGTCCTTTATGGATTGCCGAAGGTATGCCTGCATTTAAACACGTCTATGACAGTTTGCTAAGTTCAGACTTACTCAATCTCGTGACCGTCGATCCCTTGCTCTGCTCCGTGAGCCATGAATGGAGAGCCGTTCATCAACTGTGTGGATTTTTAAACTTACCCGAACGGGCTGAACACTGGCATGCCTCCCCTACGTTACAGACCTTTTTAGCGCAGGGCGAAAAACCGATTTACATGACGTTAGGCAGCTTGCAACAAACCGTTCCAGAATGGAGCATGGAGCTATTTATCCATGCCGCACGCTTAGCGGGGTGTCGTGCCATTATTCAAACCAGTTCCCCTCATTACCCCGCCGATACGCAGCAAGATAATGTGTTTTTCATCGGACGACATCCGTACTCCCCTTTGTTTCAACACTGTGCGGCAGTGGTACATCATGGCGGCTCAGGTACATCTCATGTTGTCACGCAAAGTGGCTGCCCCTCCATCGTGATACATTCTATGGACGAACAATTATTTTGGAGCCTGCAATTGCAACATGCTGGTTTAGCCCCCGCGCCATTAGCGATTAAACGCGCTACCGCTGAAAAATTAGCCGAACGAATTAAGACGGTCATGGCTTCCTCTGATATGACGAAACGTGCCCAACAAGCCAAACAGTCAATGTCAAACACACAAGGCATATTAAATGCCGTGAGACTGATTGAAGAGGCTAGCGAGGCGTGGAAAAGGAGCAATTAAATCCCTCTCCCGCAAGCGGGGAGAGCGTAGCGAGGGGTGCGAAGCTGAATTTGCGCGTCCCTATTTCAAAGTCAGATGCACCACCAGCTCGGTATATTGGTGCAACACACCGTCGGTGGTCAGTAAATAGGCGGGTAACGACTGAGCTTGCGCGATGAGCAAACGGTCAAACGGGTCACGGTGATGCCAAGGCAAATCTGTCAAGGGATAACAATGCTCCCCTTTTACAGGCAGTTCAGTCAAGCCCGTTTCAAGGGCAAGTTGATGAATATCTTGAGGATTAAAATCAAAATGAACACGATTTAATGAGCGTTTAATCGCCACTTCCCAAATGCTGGCGGAGCTAAAATACACCCTATTATTGGGATTTTCCAAGTCAGCCGCCACCTGTTTCGGCAACCGTTCTGGGGCAAGTAACACCATTAGTGTCCAGTAAATAAACGTGAGCCGTCATCATTTGCTCTGCTCAAACATTTCGCTGATTTCAGTCGTCGCTAAATCATCAAAATGCTCAGGAAAGGTAAAACGTCGCGCCCCCAAGCCCAATTGACGCAACGGTTTGGTGGCACTGACCAAGGCGACCAAACGCGCCACAGGCTTGCCCGCCCGCGCAATCACAATCTCCTCGCCCGCCTCCGCTTGATCGACAAATCGGGAAAAATGGGTCTTTGCTTCATGGATATTCACGGTTTGCATGACATACCTCAATTAAAAAATAGGAGCCAATGTTAGTCCGAATTGGATGGATCAACAAGCGAATCCCTCACCCTCTCCCTAGCCCTCTCCCGCAAGCGGGCGAGGGTGAGGAATCGGTACTATCCCAATCGATGCGGTTCTGGGCCGAACAAAAAGTGAAGAATATTTGATTTAATGCGGTTATCGTACCCAACTAGCTCTAAAAAGCCTTGCCCCGTGACCACATTTCCATCCAGTGTCCCCTTAATTTCCATCGCACCTTCCCAATAAGCCCAAAAGGAAGTGCGACTAATATCAAGTTCTGACTGGTTAAGCAACGGAATGACTTCCAATTCCAAATTAAGTTTGGGAATGCGCAACTTGGAATGTACGGGATATTTGCCCCCGCTCGAAGGAGAAGTCCAATGATCTAACACTTGCCGTTCCACATCCTCAAACGAAATGCGCGTAATTTCCCCACTTTTACTAACCCATGTACCCGCAGAAAACACAGGATCCACTTTGCCATGCCTATCTTTCAGAAAATACACCATCAGGTCATCACCAGAATCTAGCTGAATCGAATACCAAATCCAACCGTTATCAAATCTTGTAGATTCGACCAGCATTTTTTCATGATCCATCCAAGACAAGCCTTCGACTTCAAAAACTTTACCGTCAACGACGATTCGACCTTCGGTTTTTAAGCGTGTGTGGGTACAGTAAAAAGAGGAAATGTCTGGATCATGCGATCTTTGTGAATATCCACCATCACAGTGATAAACCAACTCTTTTACAGGTTCAAAAGTGAGTGCCAAAGAATTACCCGCAGCCGCTGCATTGACATGAATATCGCCTGCTTTATTTTTGAAGGCAGACCAACCGCCCACCTCGACATGAAAAACCTCATCAGACGCAAAACCTGTATTTTCTAAATAGCCGCCTCGATCCCAGTAGCGGAATCGCTTACTTTCATCCTTATGTTCAAAATCAGAAATCGCAAAATGTGCAATGAATAAACGAGGACGAACTACTCGAGATGGAAAGAAGACAATGTAGTCCCAATTCGTTCTTCTCTCGAAAAAAGTGACTTCAAAACCAAATCGACGACCGCTAGTGTCTTTCAAGTGCCCCGTAAAATACCACCACTGCGTTTGCTTGCAATTCCAAGAAAGCAGTGCCTCTTTGGGATTTTTAAAGCGGAGGTGTTCATCACTTTGTTTCGACGGCGGTGTGAGTGTAGGCAACTTTTTCCTTAACAAAAAATCTCCGACGCCTCTCACGTGAGTTCTTGATTTTTTCAACCCCGTGAAAAGTTTTTGTTGTGCGGTCGAGAAAAAAGATTTGTTGGAGATAGTTGACATTCGAACTGTCCTTAAAATAATAGGGAAAAGGGGAGAATAAAAAATTTAATAGTCCAAGTCAAATTAACTTTTTCCCGATTTTTGCCTACGTAGCATAAGTATCTACACAATTTATTATGAATAAAACGAAATAGTCTAGGCATTAAAAACACTGGAGGCGAAGTTAAAATCGTTCTCGAACAAGTGCGAAAAATGCGGTCAGCAAATCTTCACTGACCGCTGCGACGCAATACTAACGAGCAGGAGATCTACACAACACTTACTACTTGCCATATTCCCTCCCCCTAGCAGGGGGAGGGTTAGGGTGGGGGTTGAATTTGTCGAGTTGATGCAACCCTTCAACCCCCATCCCAGCCTTCCCCCTGCTAGGGGGAAGGAGTCGGTTCGTTAGTATTGGTGGGTAGTGTGGATGCGCTACGCTTATCCACCCTTGTATTATCCGTCCCATTGGAAGCCACTTGGATAATCCAACAAATCGAAGTATTTTACCAATAGATTTTTGAGAGGCATCTCAAAAACGGGTGACTGGATGCCGTATCCACCC
>JAQTYN010000057.1 GCA_028688275.1 Gallionella sp.
TCAAGTGCCACTTTCGCCTTGAACTCGCCCGTGAAGTTTTTACGTCGGCTTTCACTCATCACCTGCTCCTCTTTTACTGCAGGCTACCATCTTAATTCACTGTCTGAAATTCGGGGTCCACTATAGTTTATCTAGTTAGACTTAACTAGAACAAGACCACCATCAGACCTTCGACAATCAGGTGGCAACACCCAAAGTTAGAGCTACCAAGCTCAAGTCATGTTGAGCGCATCGAGGGTGTAATAAATTTTGTGTGAAGGGTCATTAGGCAGGAAACTGTCACCACTTTAAGATTCGTTTCTCAACTGCATCAAAAATAATGCTCATCACCGCATCCAGTTCTTTAAATACATGAAGATTATCAAACCGCAATATCTGCAAGCCCAATGCTTCCAGTTCTTGAGTTCTTCGTTCATCAGCGGCCTGCGCAGCTGGCTCGAAGTGTTGTGACCCATCCAGCTCAATGACCAGATTCGCAGCAGCGCAATAAAAATAGACTATGTAGCGAGCCAAAGGTTTTTGGCGATAAAACTGCACTCCGAGTATTTGCTTGCGGCGTAATTTTGACCAGAGCATTTGTTCGGCATCGGTCATATTGATGCGCAAGGCACGGGAATATGGTTTCAGGGTTGGTTGGTATGGCTGCATAAATCCCCCTAGGTTCTGTTGACGTTTCGCCAATGAGATAAAATCGATCACTTTAAATGTTATGAGTCGGATAAATTTAAGTGACGAAGAATGGATGAGTATATTGGCCTACCTAAAGAAATTATCAGGAATTTATGTTGGTCAGCCAGATAGATGTAGGCAATTTATGAGTGCGTGTTTATGGATATTACGTTCGGGATCGCAGTGGCGAATTTTGCCGCCCACGCACGGCAAGTGGAATAGCGTCTTCAAGCGTTTCTCACGCTGGTGCGCCAAGGGTGTGTGGGACAATCTCCTCCGTCACTTTTCCGAATCATCTGATTTACAGGATGTTTCTATAGATGGTTCGATCATTAGGGCGCATGCCTGCGCGGCTGGTGCGGCGAATAGCACCGCCGAAAATGAGGCATTGGGGCGTTCCAAAGGGGGTTTTAGCTGTAAGATTCACGCGCTTTGCGATGCTTTAGGCATGCCGCTTAAGTTCATTTTGACTGGCGGGCAGGAGGCGGAATGCAAGCAAGCGATACCATTACTGGAAAACGTGAATGCCTTAGCCGCTTTGGCGGACAAGGCTTACGACACAAACGAGTTAAGATCGTGGCTGGAAAGCCGAAAAATAAAAGCCGTCATCCCACCAAAATCCAATCGAATCGAACAAATTGAGTGCGATTATTGGCATTATAAGGAACGTCATGTGATCGAATGCATGTTTGGCAAGCTCAAACACTACCGCAGAGTCGCAACTCGATATGAGAAAAAAGCCATTAATTACATGGGGATGCTGTCATTTTCCTCGGTGCTTTTATGGCTACGATGAAACGTCAACAGAACCTAGCACCTTTTTTCAAAGGGTTGGATTGCAATGCTGCACCCTGTATGGCTTTCAACTAGTTGCGCCATGCGGTGATGTCCTGCTGCATAGCGGCGTATTGCGCAAACAGCACGTCAGGATCGTGAATTTCCTGTACGCCAACCTGCGGGTTCCTGCAATCCAAGTTGCAGTCGCGCGCGTTGATGCCCTCCAAACTGACACGCCAAGCGTACTCGTTTCCCACCCGATGTTTAAAACCATCGCCTTCCTCGCCCCACCAAGCGACTTATGCACCAAACTCGGCAATCTTCATCGCTTTGGTTATCGCTTTTCACGGTAGCAGGATAAGGACGCTCATAAAACCAGATGTGCTGGGTAGGCACGCTTTTGCTGAAGTTTTATTCCCCGCGAAGGCATGGGGCGGGGATCCAACTTTTTGCTTTCACGAGTTTCCCGCTTTCACGAAGAATCCCGAATAAACCTGTTTATCCCTTGGTTTTGAACGGTGAGAGGCAAACACGCCCTGCGGATATGGACAGGAAACTAGGGAAGAATTGCGTACAAGTTGGAATCTGAGCCATAATCAAACTGGCTTCAATTCACTAAGTGAGCCATCAGGAAGCGAAAGTCCTACCCATAATTTACTGATCCCAACAATAATTCTTAAGTAGGAGTCCTGACTTAATGAGTCTCTAGTCAGCTCCCTCCATGCTTGAAGATCAATTGATGACGGAGTGGGATTGTGTTCAGGATGCGTATGCCACTCACCAATATACGTGATATAACCACCACTTCGTTTCCATGCTTCAGTGGCTATAGTGGAATGCCCAATAGAATCACGTTTAAAATGGAATCTGCTTTGCTTATCAAACTGTGTGGGTGCTGTTGCGCTCGTAACTTCAAAATGGGCACCTCGGCGCAAGCCCAGCAGAATCCCGCCAGACTCAGGCTTGCCCTTCTCGTTTTGGATATATTCACTCAAAACTTGCAAGACTGAAGGGTGTAATACAGAAATGACTCCCGTATTAGGGCATGCCCAATCCGCTAAGAGGCACATGCGGGGCAATAATGTTGCTTTACTGGCTCCGCATTCAAATGATCTGATTTGAATGTTCGATCAAGCACAACGGTACGCAAGCGTGGCTGAGGATGTCCATTAGCCCAATCCATGACATGCTCTACCGCAAGTGCTGCTGCGAATACCGACGCGGTTGCCGAAAAGGAAACAAACAAGTTTTCACAACCATGCCCTCCCATTTTTACCGTGTATGGCTCAGTAGTTGCGGGATAAATAGCCACTCTATTTTCAGAAGATAAACAGCGATAACATGCTTTGCCATACTGATCTTGGAGCATAGAACGCACAGCAACACCAGAACCCTCAATCCAACAATGTAAAATCGGTCTGAATGAACGCTCATTTTTATTGATTTTTGCGCTCAATTCATCTGATAAAGATTGCTCACCAGTTGAGTTAATTATCAAATCAAACGGCATAAAATGAAGCTGCCTTGCATCTAAGGTGTTGCTCACAATGTTTGCTGTTGGCATAGATCGAATAAGTTCAGAAGCCAAAGCCGAAGCTTTATTTTGAAATAAGGTGTTAAAACCTAATTTGTGACGACCTAAATTTCCTGGAGCTATATTGTCAGTATCGACAAGGACAAGCTGCCCACCCTGCAAGCCTGCTCCAGATTTCATTAACAGTTCAGCTAAATATCCGCCAATCGTACCGCACCCGATCAGGATTATCTTCTTCCCTATCAAAGTAGTTCTTGCAGGCTGATTGCGCTCAGTAATATGCAAATCATCTATTCGCATTGAGGATAATTGGGATATTTTTGAACTATAAAGATCGGTCAAAATATTTCCATGTTTCTTGTAGGATTTAGCAATCATTGCGTCGCTGAAAAGGATAGCAGCCGCATAATGACTGGTGGGTGATACGAATAGGACGATTACATTTTCATATCCTCGCTGCGCAACATCTTGCAATCGCTTTTGTAATTTTCGTGCGCAATTGCTATCGAGTTTACGTTGCCAACTTAATAATTCACGAACACTCTGGGGCGGCCAAAAATCTAACGCTGGCAAAGGTTCGGCAGTCGTAGTCACTACACAAACTGCGCATGAGAGCGATCTCATGGCGTAACCGAAAGCAGCTAACTTAATTTTTGTATGCTCAAGGTCTTCGCTAATTACAAATAATTCAGAATCTGTCCCTTTTGGAGTTGTGAGAATAGCCGCAAAAGCATCTTGACTTTGAAACTTCTTCAAATCCAGCAAGCAAAGTGAACCAGACCAATATGCAAAAAACTCTTCGGACAAGTCAAGCACTCGTTCACCCGAAACTATTTGATTAAATACTTCTGTTGCTCTGTCTAGGCAGGCGAGGACTTGGCCAGCAGGATCAAAAATGTCTAATGCTATAGATCCTTGTGATGCATAACATATGCTGCCATCGGAACCAATATGAGGAGAAAGTGGTTTTAGTTGCTTGGGTATTTCTAACAGTCGGATACTGGGCAACTCCCCAAGTGTTTTCAGTTTAAGTTCAATAGAGATCAAACCAATACTGGTCGTGAGTTGCCCTTGGTAAGTAAGGTTGCCATTCGCTCCTGTAAGCACATGGTTAAACCCAATTTGAACCAACGCATCATTGACATCAGAAAGTGTAGATCTAGCCAAGATTAACCCGCCTGTGTTCGACCAACTAGTGGAGTAGCAGTAACCAAGGCGGCTGCACTGGCAATTGTCTCTGAAGGGGTAACGTCCTGAATGCGATCTGGCGAATAAGGGAATCGACGACCAAATTGATTGCACATCCAAATTGAGGCTTGTGCAGTATCCGTGGCTTGTAGTAAAGAGGCTGTCAAATACTTACAAAGCTCTTCAAACTTAGTTGCAGCTTCTTCAACATCTTTAGCTCCGAGTCTTGCTGTCAATGACTCGGATTGGTCAATTGGATTACATACTCCTTTGCGAAGTATGCTTGGCAACTGTCTAACAACATCAAGCAGAGCCAAATCATCTCGATATTTACGATTTTCAAATACAGGAACAACTGCCGCCATTAACAAAATGGAAGATGGGCCACCAGATGTCCATTGATGATCTCGGTATGCTTTGAGGTACCGAACGACGCGACGCAATTGCTCCCCCTTCATGTCTACGCGTACTTGAGTCAAGAACCACTCTTTAATTGGCCTCGGATCAGAAACCTTCCAATCGTCTTCTCGATGCGCAAGTAAAACCATATTTTTTGGTAACGCAGTCCATGCGTCTTGTTCCGCAAATTCTGATCCCAAGGAAATGTATCTTGCCTCTGCGGCTTTCTTAAGCAATACAAATTCTTTATCAGGAATTGCATATAACGGTATGTCGATGTGCGACTTACTGTTTATTTCTAAGCGTGTGCAAGTGGGTTTGTCCGTAATAAGCTTCCACTTATTCTTTTGAGCGAGAGGCAAAAGTGCTTTTTCAACAGCTCTAAAATATATTTCACTAGCAACACTCGGCTTATTTATTTCTGAAATAAATCCAAGCGGCAGATATGCACCATCGTCTAAATCTGCTTGCTGTGGAGATTGAGCTGGGGCATTTAGCGTTTTATAAGCCCAAGAGCCTTGCGTAAAAAAACGCGGTTCTGCAACCGCACTATCACCAGCGATTTCAGCCAATATCTTGGGCAAGTTATCCTTTAATGTGCGACGAACTTCACTTTTAGCATCATTTAAAAGCTTCTTATGTTCAACATCCAAATCGAGATTATTCAGAAAGCACTTTTCCTCAGTCGTTGTATAAAACAAAGAACTAAAATTCAACATGGTTCACTTACCCCTTGAAGTATTGATGTCAGAACGAACCTGATGCAATGTCCGTCCAGTATGAGAAAACAATCCGCTAAAATCTTTTGAGCCAAATGCAAATTGAGCAAGATTTTGAGCCGAAGAACGTAATAATTCTGAAGATGCCTTGCTTGCATCTGCAAGACCAGGTGCCTTTTCGGGTCGAGCATCCATAGATGGAAGGCGAATAACTTTACCTGGAAGCATGTGTTTATCTACCATAAAAGCAGACATAGCCTCCTGAGCCGCACCCGCAAGCTCAAACACACCAGCTCCCCAGTCAAGCATACCTTGATTTAATGGACGAGAAATATCTGCAAAATGTTTAGGTGATAAAGTACCGATTGATAATACTTGGAGTTCATCTTTGCCTGTAGATGAATCACCGAACAGGGGTGGGCGTATGCCAAAAAACATCATAGCTTCATGAATAGCAACTTGAGTCGGATCATTTGCTATCAGCCCACCATCTACAATCCTCCAATCATTAACTTGGTGAGCGGGGAAATATATTGGAGCCGCTGACGTTCCTAACGCCACATCAGCAATAAACAACTCCCTATCAAAAGTAAAAGATTCGTGGTGATCAGTTTTAAAAAATTTGGGGAGCCCTGTACTGTAGTTCACCGCAGGTATGATAATAGGGTGCAGAAGATCTTTAATTTTCTTGGTGCCAAAATATTCTGGTGCCCTGATTGCTGCGGCAAGAGGTTCTGGATCATACCAAGCAAACTTGGCATCGTTGGCCTCTCTTTTGAGCAATTCCTTGTTCTTGAAGGCATACAATAAACCGCCAAATATAGAGCGTTTAGCTAACAATTTTTTGACGCTCGGAAAAGAGGGAGGTGCATTCGGGAATAGGTCCGGTCCTAATATTTCAAGGGTATGTCGAATGTCCTTTGCTGGAATCCTGAGCGACAAGGCAAGTCCAATGATGCCACCAATGGACGTACCTGCAATTAGGTCAAAATGATCAGCAATTCTGCCTTCTATTTTTTCCTCAATAATTTCCAAAATATGAGCGATATGCAGCCCCCTATAACCACCGCCCGACAGCGATAGAATTTGAAATTTCCTCGGTGCAACTTGGTTCAATTTTCACCCCCGAATAGAATCCAGTCTTAAATAAAAACCCAACTTTCGCATGCTAACAGTAATACAACGCGAAGTGTAGAACACGAAAATTGTTAAGCTAAAACTGAATAAACTCGTACACAGCGAGCTTACCGAAGAGTGAAAGGCTTAAAACTTTGCATTGGGAACGGGATAGTGTTCAATCACGAAATCAATGTCTTTATCCCCTCTGCCGCTGAGGTTCACCAAAATTGTTTTATCACTACCCAAGGTCTTGGCGAGTTTCATGGCGTAGGCGACCGCATGGGCGGATTCCAACGCGGGGATAATGCCTTCGAGTTGTGACAGTTTATAAAACGCATCGACGGCTTCTTCATCGTTGCACAGACCAATTTTGGTTCTGCCGATTTCGTTCAGGTAAGCATGTTCTGGCCCGACTGAAGGGTAATCAATCCCCGAACCGATTGAATACACGGGTGCAGGTTCGCCGTTTTCGTCTTTGAGCATGATCGAATTGAAGCCGTGCATCACGCCTTCTTCGCCATAGGTTAAGGTCGCGGCATGGTCGCCCAGTTTTTCACCGCGCCCCATGGGTTCAACGCCATATAAATTCACGGCTGCATCATCAATAAACGCCGCGAAAATGCCCATGGCATTCGATCCGCCACCGACACAAGCGATGACATTATCGGGCAACTTGCCTTCTAACTCGTCAAATTGCTCTTTCGCTTCAAAGCCAATCACGGACTGGAAATCTCGCACCATCATGGGGAAGGGATGCGGACCGACCACGGAGCCGATACAGTAAATGGAATTGATGGGGTCTTTGACATACTCTTGAAACGCGGAATCCACGGCTTCTTTGAGCGTTCTCAAGCCATGCGTGGCAGGGACAACCCGCGCACCTAGAATTTTCATACGCACCACATTCGGATATTCTTTGGCAATATCGACCTCGCCCATGTGGATCTCACATTCCAAGCCAAAATAGGCGGCAGCTGTGGCGAGTGCCACGCCATGTTGCCCCGCGCCCGTTTCCGCAATCACGCGTTTTTTGCCCAGATGTTTAGCCAGTATCACTTCCGCCATACAGTGGTTGAGCTTGTGCGCGCCCGTGTGATTCAGGTCTTCGCGCTTGAGATAAATTTTGGCTCCGCCACAATGGGCGGTGAGGTTTTTAGCAAATGAAACAGGCGTAGGTCGTCCCTGATAATGCTTGCGGACATATTTCAGTTCGTTAATAAACGCGGGGGAATTTTTTAACTCGTGATACGCCTGGGTAATTTCAGCGAAAGGACCTTCTAACACGGGCGGGATAAACGAACCGCCAAATTTACCAAAAAAACCATTTTCATCAGGATGAGATGCCAAATACGCTGTTTTCATTTACTGAGTCCTTTTCTAAAAATCACACCACGTTAATTGTCCAGAACAAGCCCAACTGAAAATGAGCCTGCGCTGTATAAGATGACCTGCCGAACTGCAACTCATTGCGCTACGGATACCCATAAACTCGCGGCATTATACGCCGCGACATCCCCCTCATTTCAAGCGTTGAGTCAGAGAATTTGCTTATCCGACGTGATGACTGAGAAGCTGTTTACGCCACTGGCTGCAAGACCGCGATCAAGTTCTGAGTCATCTGGCAGATGCTCAAAAACTTGTTCAACCGTCTCGTATTGTGTCAGCGCGTGGATCACTTGTGGCAAAGGTTCTGCCCATATTGCTGCGTAGTCTTTTTCCATGCTAGACACCGCCGCAAAAGCCAGTTGCTCGACGGGCGGACAGAATTCTGCGTTCACGCCAGCTTTGTTGCCCCGCGCATCGACCCGATACCAGCCATAGTCGCTGAGATACACTGCATTCAGTCCGTGCAAACAATAGGGTGGGCCGTCTGACCCGACCGTTAATCGTTGATAACACAAGCCAGCGGGTATGCCATTCGCTCGTAGCAACGCCGCCAGCAAATGGCTTTTTGCATAGCAATACCCTGTACCATGCAACAAAACCGCTGAGGCTTTGCACGTCACAGGATTCATGCGGTAATCCCAACTGTGGTAAATGGCATCGCGCACAAACTCGAAACAGCATTTGGCAATCGCATTTTGATCCGCGCAGCCCGCTGCTAATTCCACAGCCTTTGCCGTAATCATCGGGTGGTGCCAGTCTATGTACTCGCAGTTTGCCAAAAAGGGAGCGAGGTTCATTTGCCGCTCTGCGACGCGCATCATGGCAGCTCCTTCAATACCTGCCGCAGCAAACCCAAGCCCTCAACGATTTCTGCTGGCGTGCTGTTTAGGGCGGGCATCAAGCGCAAACAATGCGGTCTCGGTGCATTGAGCAACAACCCCTTTTCTCTGGCAACCGTCACGACATCGGCTCCTATGTCACGACCTAGTTCTAAAGCCAACAACGCGCCTGCGCCCCGCACCTCGCCCAGTCCAAATTCCTTGGAAATTGCAATCAATCCATCCGCCAATTGCGTACCCATCTGACGCACTGACGGTAAGCATCCATCTGCCAAGAGCGTCTGTATCACGGCTACCCCCGCAACGGTAATCAGCGGTGTACCTGAAAACGTTCCACCCTGATCGCCGTACTCAAAACAGCAGCACGATTCTTTTGCCAGTAGTGCCGAGATAGGCACGCCCCCGCCGAGGCCTTTACCCAAAGTCATCATGTCAGGCTCGATACCATATTGCTCGTAAGCAAACAGCGTTCCAGTCCGTCCACAGCCCGTTTGCACTTCATCAACGATCAGCAACAAATTGTGTTCATCGCACAGCGTTCTCAATGCTTGAATAAATTCGGGGCTGGCGGGGATCACGCCCGCTTCGCCTTGTATCGGTTCCAACATCACCGCCACGGTTTGGGAATGGATGAGCGCGCGAACCGAACTGAGATCGTTCAGTACCGCTTTGGGAAAGCCATCGACCTGAGGTGCGAAAATCGTGTCCCAGCCTGCTTTGCCGCTCGCCGACATGGTCGCCAAGGTTCGCCCATGAAACCCATTTACCAAAGTGATGATTTCAAATGCACCTGCTTTGAATTTTTGCCCCCATCTTCTGGCTAACTTAATGGCAGCTTCGTTGGCTTCCGCCCCCGAACTGCCGAAAAAAACTTGGTCAAAGCAGCTATTTGAGGTCAACAACCCAGCCAGCTCTATCGCAGGCTGGTTGTAGAAAGCAGGTCCTGGGTTAATCAACTTTCCCGCCTGAGCGCACAATGCCTGCACCACCACGTCAGGCGAATGACCCAGACAATTCACCGCCCATGCTTGTACCCAGTCCAGATAGCGATGTTGCTGCTGATCGAACAAATACGACCCCGCCCCGCGCACAAACACAATGTCAGGACGGGAGGTAGTGGGCATCAGGCAATTTTTCATCAAGGTGGATTCGGTATTCATCATCTTTCTTTCGCTAAGTCAAAAAACAAAAAGGCCACGGGGTGAGCCGTGGCCTTGTCAGAGAAATCTGCTATGTCAGTCTGGCAGTTTTGCCAACTTTTCAATAGAAATATCGCGAACGCAACACGGCACGCCCAAGGGGTATCGGGCAGTGGCAGTACGTCGCATATTTCGGGTAGCAGATTTCATGGGGCGCGATGATGAGAGTACAGGCGTATTTTGTCAATGCAAACTGTTGAAGTGCTTTTCCACAAGATTACTGAATACGTTCAGCATTTTCTGGTGGGCTGAGTTTTAGCAACAGGCTTCAAACTGAACTACTTCACGAACAGGAAGCCTGCAAATGATAGGCAAATCACAGAAAGCGCGATTTTGGATGGCAGGCTTTTGCGCACATAGCGCGCGACGTGCAGAAAGGTGCTTTTGTTACGCCGTGCTGCCAGCCGAATGGCGGCTTTCGCCACTTGAAACGCGCTCAAATTTTCAATATACGCATGAATGCGATTACGATAGCCCATCACCCAATCGTGCAGTCTGACAAACTGCGGCAGGGTCATCAACGCGGGTTTGGTGATGCGAAAAATGCGGGAAAATAGTGCCATCCCCGTCACCTTCGCCGCCATCAAAATGCTCGCGCCATACCAAACGTGCCCATGTGCCAACGCGCTTAAGGCAAATAATTTGGCGGGAATCAATATCAAACTGGGCAGGCAAAAGGCGAACAACGCCACTTTTGGACTCAAACTCGACATCCAATTTTCCACCCACACCACCACTCTGAACACCCGAAAATAGGACATCAGCCACGCCGTCACATCCCACAGCAACTCCTCCGCAAGGAAAATAGCCGCTGCCAACCAAATAAAAGGCATGACAAATAAACGTTTAAACATAGTGATTTTCCCTGTCGCAAGAACTATTTCGCGCTATTTTCTGCAAATCCATTCACCAAACTTATTGCTGCGTATTGAATTTATCTTCACTGGGCAAGCGTGAACACCACATCTGTTTGGCGTTGGGTAATCACCAAATCAGCTGAATACTACCTGTGCAACAGGGAGATGCAAAGTGGATTTGATAAGGAGATCGAAAATCCGTCGCGAGCGACTTGAAGTTGTCACGTTGGCATGCTGGCATTTTGTGATTGACTATTCTTTAGGACACCCCGAAAACAAAAAGCACCTAGATTTCTCTAGATGCTTGATATTACTGGGGTGGCTGATGGGGCTCGAACCCACGACAACAGGAATCACAATCCTGGACTCTACCAACTGAGCTACAGCCACCATGAAACTTTACGCTGACAGACACTTGGTGTGCCCGACAGGAATCGAACCTGTAACCCCTGCCTTAGAAGGGCAGTGCTCTATCCAGTTGAGCTACGGGCACAATTCTTTACTTTTGGGTAATTTAAAAAACTACTAGAACCTGGTCGGGGTGGAGAGATTCGAACTCCCGACATCCTGCTCCCAAAGCAGGCGCGCTACCAGGCTACGCTACACCCCGAAGGCTGCGCATTATACAGACCCTTAAATATAAAGCAAGCGGGCAGCGTGAATCTTATTGAAATAAAGCCTTTCAGGGCACTTCGGCGTGCTATGAATTGGCTAAAATTCGGTAAATTCTGCGTAACGATAGCACTCAGGAATCCTGTGAAAACAAGGAGATAAATTCTCATTCTTGGGAGAGACTGCATCACGATGAAATTGCGCGACAAGCTAATAATATTTTTCGCACAGGGGTAGGAATAGCGGCATTTAGGGCATCGTGGAGAGTCATCCACTCGCTTTCTGGTTGCGCGAGTAAAAAATCAACATCCAATATCAGCGGGGTGAGGTGAAGCTTGAAGTGGGTGAAAGTGTGACTAAACGGGGGCAGCGGGATGGGGTTGCCGCTCAAGCCGCGTTGCTGCATCCATTCGGCAAGGGCTTCGATTTGGGGCGGACACCATAATCCACCCCAAATACCAGAGGACGGGCGTTTTTCCAACAGAACTTGATCACCGCAGCGTAGCAACAAAAAATTGGCTGATTTTTCAGGAACCGTTTTGCGGGCGCGTGGCGTGGGGAGCTGAGCGACTTGCCCACTGAGGTGAGCCACGCACTCGCCGCGCACAGGGCAACGCTCACATTGCGGCTTGCTGCGGGTACACAGCGTCGCACCCATGTCCATCAGAGCTTGGGTGTAGGCGGCGATATCGCGCTCGGGCAATAAAGCGATGGCAGCCTGCCACAGCTGAGTTTCGACTGACTTTTCAGTGGCCACGCCATGAATGCCGCAATAACGCGCGAGTACGCGTTTGACGTTGCCATCCAAGATGGCGTGATTTTGGTGATATGCCAAAGCACAAATCGCGGCGGCAGTAGAGCGACCAATACCCGACAATTCCAAAAGCTGCTCAAATTCGCGCGGGAACTCACCGCCATGCTGAGCGACGACGTGCTGCGCAGCGCGGTGCAAATTGCGCCCACGAGCGTAATAACCCAAGCCACTCCAATGCGCCAATACGTCATCTATCGGTGCGGCAGCCAAACTCGACACATCAGGAAAAGAGTCAATAAAGCGTTGGTAATACGGCAACACCGTGACGACTTGGGTTTGCTGCAACATGATTTCGGACAGCCAAACGCGATACGCATCCGCGCCCTGCCAAGGTAAATCATGCCGCCCGTGGATACGTTGCCAGTGAATCAAATGGGTGGAGAAAGTGGACATGGGTGATAGTCGTTAGTCGTTAGCTGGTAGCTGGTAGCTGGTAGCTGGTAGCTGGTAGCTGGTAGCTGAAAAAATTGTGGGTGAGCATCTATATTTTCAAGTCTTAACACAATGATTAAAAAATAGAATTATAGATAACGAACTCCTTCCCCATGACAGGGGGAAGACGGGGATGAGGGTTGTAAGGTTGTAAGGTTGCATCAAAGACAACAAATCCTACCCCAGCCTAACCCTGCAAAGGGAGGAAACTGCGTAGCTACATATTCATAACTGGATAGGAAATAAAAGCGTCATTACCCTGCCGTCTGGCGTTTGCCGTAATAGGTGAATTTAGCTTGTGCTTCAGCAAATTCGGCTGGGGTGAGCAACACGGGTTCACCTAATTGCAAAGTGCGCACATACAATTCGCTGAGATTTTCGACTTCGATGGTCATTTTGAGTGCGTCGGCTAAATCTTTGCCCGCCGCGATCATGCCATGATTGGCTAATAAGCAGGCCTTGCGATGCTCCATCGCCCTCAGGGCGTTGTCAGACAAGGCTTGCGTGCCGAATGTCGCGTAATCGGCGCAGCGTATGCTGTCGCCGCCCAATAACGCAACCATGTAATGAAAGGGCGGAATGTCGCGCCGCATACACGCCAAGGTGCTGGCTGCGACAGAGTGAGTGTGGATCACCGCATTGAATTCAGGACGACGCACCAAAATATCACGATGGAATAGCCACTCGCTGGACGGCTGCCAACGCCCTTGTGATTGCCCATCCATACCGACCCAAACTAAATCCGCTTCGGTCAGTTCCGCTGTACTCATCCCTGACGGGGTGATCAAAAACCCTTCGCCGCTGCGCACGGAAAGATTCCCTGCCGTGCCGTGGTTCAAGCCCAAAGCCTCTAATTTTTGAGCCATCTGAACCAGCTCACGATGTAAATTCAATTCTGTCATTTTTTATTACTCAGGTTAAATACATGAAATGCCCATTCCATCAGGCAAGGCTCAAAGCGAGCGACTTAAATCTCCTCGCGCAAACCCCGCTAAAGGTACAGCAAAATTTTTTCCCAGCGCAATCACTTTAAACAACTCCCCCATTTCGGCGGGACTGGTCAGTTTTTGCAATTGAGCGGATAACGGGGCATAAGCACGTACGTCATCGGGCGAGGTGCTTTTCAGCAAGTCAGTGATGCCCGAATTGATGAGGAAAAATGCTTGATTGGTGTAGCCCAACAACTCTAAACCCGAATCTATGCCACATTCGGCGATGTCGGTAAAATTGACATGCGCGGTCAAGTCTTGCAAACCTAGCAGGAAAAACGGATCGTCATGGGCGTAATGACGATAGTGACACATCAGCGTGCCGCTGTTGCGCTGTGGGTGATAATACTCGCGCGCACCAAAGCCGTAGTCTATCCACACCATCGCGCCTTGTTGCAAGCGCATGGCGAGACTGTGAATCAAACCACGGGCGGCGAGGCAAATTTCACTGAGGTAAGGGGCAGGCGGATTGAGCGCGTGCGCCGCTGCCAACAAATCCGCATTCGCGATGTCTCTTGATTGCCAGACAAATGCCGCGCCATCCCAAGCCACACCGCGCTCCTGCACGCCCTCCTCACGCCACTCCACCAAATGCACAGGCAACGCATCCAGCACTTCGTTTGCCACGATAGCCCCGCTGAAAGCATCGGGTAATGCATCTAACCATACCACACGGTCTTGCCAACGGGGCTGCAAGCGGGCTTGCTGGCGGGCGCGCAAATCGGCACTGACTTCCAGTATGTAGTAGCACTCAGGCAAACTGCCCAGCACTTCCAATTCCGCCAGCATATCTTCCGCCAATTTACCGCTACCTGCACCCAACTCCAAAAGATACGGCGCACTGCCCGCCATAATTTGCGCCATTTGTCGCGCCAAGGTCTGACCGTATAAGTGCGATAATTCAGGCGCAGTTGTAAAATCTCCCGCCGCACCGAGCTTATGCGCGCCTGCGGTGTAATAGCCCAACGTGGGCGCGTATAACGCCAATTCCATAAAGCGAGCAAAGGAAATCCACCCGCCTTGGGCTGCGATTTCCTGCTGGATCAAGGCGGTGAGTCGTGCGCTGTGCTCAGCAGCGGCGGGTTCGGGCAGGGGTAGCTTAGAATCTGAGTGTGAAGACATGGTCGGTTATAATCTAAAAGTTGCGCAAGTTTAGTGGAGGAAGCGATGCAAGGCAAAGTGGTATTGGTGACAGGCGGGGCAAAACGCGTGGGCGCGGCAATTTGTCGGCGATTGCACGCGGCTGGCGCAAACATCGCGCTGCATTATCGCGCCTCGCAACAAGACGCATTCGCCATTCAAGCCGAACTCAATGCCCTGCGTGCCAACAGCGTGGCGGTATTTCAAGCCGATTTATTGGAATGGAAAGTCTTCCCTGATTTGATAAAGGATATTGTCCATCACTTTGGTAAGCTGGATGGGCTGGTCAATAATGCTTCCAGCTTCTACGCCACGCCTTTGTCGCAAGTGAATCTCGCCCAATGGCATGACCTTATCGGCAGCAATCTACAAGCGCCGCTGTTTCTGGCACAAGCGGCTGCCGACGAGCTACGCCGCAACCACGGCAGCATCGTCAATATCATCGACATCCACGCCGACCGTCCCATGCAAGGTCATTTGCTCTACAACGTCGCCAAGTCGGGCTTGCGTGGGCTGACCTTAGCCTTAGCCCAAGAACTCGCCCCGCAAGTACGGGTCAATGGCGTATCGCCTGGCGCAATCCTGTGGCCCACCGAAGGCGACTGGCAAGACCAAGCCAAACGCGCCGACATTATCGAACACACCCTACTCAAACGTGAAGGCGAACCCGACGACATCGCCCGCACCGTCACCTTTTTGATGCAAGACGCGCCTTACATCACAGGCCAAATATTGGCCGTGGATGGCGGGCGCAGCATTTGTTTGTAACTTAAATCACCTCAAGCATCCGCATAGAGCTGAATCACTTCGCCTTCTAATGACTGCCAATGGATAGATTGGGTTTCACGACTGCTGATTTGCAGCACGGCGAGCAGGTCGTAACCGCCGTCAGGTGCAGGCGCGACGTTGACCACCATGCCACTGGCTTGACCTGCCATATCTGCGCTAAACAGTTCATCGCCCACTTGTGCAGGGCTGGTGAGGTGGCCGCGATACATACGGCGTTTGAGTTTGCCCAAGTATTGCATCCGCGCCACAATTTCTTGCCCTGGGTAGCAACCTTTTTTGAAATTCACGCCACCGAGTTGTTCAAAATTGACCATCTGCGCCACAAATTGTTCTTGTGTCGCAGGCAAAATCACGGGGATGCCCGCTTGTATGGTCAACCAATCCCAACAAGCACTCCCCACGGGCGTTAAGTTCAAACTTTGCCACAAAGCAGCTGCCTGTTCAGCGCGGATCATCAACTGAAAGCGCGTGTCCGTCCAACGGATTAACAGCGTCGTTTCATTGCTCACCACGCCTAAATTCTCAGTCGGCAATGCGCCAAATAACGCGGCAAGTTTATCGGCAACGTCTTTGCCTGACACGCCAATAGCGACCAATTCATCGCTGACATCCGTGATTTTGACTTTGCTGCGCAGCACATACATGCTCAGCTTTTTGCGCAGCATATCCGACAAGCTACGGGGCAATTGCAACACATAATCCGCGCCATCCTGATAAACCAGCAAACTCGCCAGCATCCGTCCCTTAGCAGAATTGAAGCTGGAAAGCTGCGCCTGCGTAGCGGTCACCGTGCGAATATCGTTGCTGAATAGATTTTGCAAAAACGACTGCGCATCCTCGCCCGACACCCGCAATGCGCCGAATTGACTCAGCTCCGCCATCACATTGCCGTCTGCGGTGGCACGTAATTCCGTGGTGGGATTGCCGAAATGCTGCACGATGTCCGCATCAATCATCGCGCCGTGTTCAGTCAAAAATTGCTGCCAATTTGTATTCATAGTGATATGTCAGGTCGGTAAGGTTGGGTAGCAGGAAGCAAATGTCGCGCCATGCTCAATTGAGATAGCGCAAGAGGCATGGGATTATAAAGCGAGATATGGCTTAACGAAAAATACCTGTGAAGATAAATCAAGTTTTTGGCAATTTCACTTACAATTCGAGCATCGCTTACTTTTAGCCCATTCGTGATTACCATTTCCCCTATCCTTGCCCTGCGCGACAACTACATCTGGGTACTGCATGACCAACACCACGCGGTGGTGGTTGACCCTGGCGAAGCCACACCCGTCATTGAATTTCTGCAACAACACAACTTGGATTTATCCGCCATTTTGTGCACCCACCGCCATCACGATCACATCGGCGGCATCAGCGAACTCCAAGATCAATACTGCATCCCCGTCTATGGCTGCCCTCACCCGCAAAATCCGCACATTACCCATGCCGTCGCGGCGAACGACACGCTGGAAGTTTTAGGCGTACCGTTTCGCGTGCTGGAGCTTAAAGGACATCTGGATGACCACGTCGGCTTTGTCTCCTCGGACAGCGTATTTTGTGGCGATATTTTGTTTGGTGCAGGCTGTGGACGGAATTTTGAAGGCACGCTGGAACAACTCTTTGACTCGCTCAAACAACTGGCGGCACTGCCCAACGACACGCTGGTGTATTGTTCACACGAATATACCTTGATGAATTTGCGCTTTGCCATGCTGTGCGATCCCGAAAATGCGACGCTACAACAACGTCTCATACACACCAAAGCACTCCGCGCCGAAGACCTTCCTACCCTACCCAGTACCATAGGACTAGAAAAAGCCACCAATCCCTTCTTACGCTGCAATCAACCCGAAATCATTGAAACCCTGCAAGCTCGTGGCTTGCAAAGCGATGAAGAATTGATGGTGTTTATGGCATTGCGGGCGTGGCGGAATGGGGAATAGCGTGTAGGTTGGGCTGAGGCACGAAGCCCAACGTTTACCGCGTGGTTGCTTGAAATCTGTTGGGCTTCGCTGATGCTCAACCCAACCTACGCGCTCTTACAAATCATACCAACTTACAAGATAAGAGCAGCTCCTTCCTTGGTTTTTACGACAGGAACCTTCTTCGTGGACAACTTTTAAAATTTGACCAGGCGTGGCAAATTTTTCTGCTATCCCCTCGATAATCCCTTGATCGAGATCGCAAGGAAGTGGATTGTCACATATCACCCTGCAAGAATTCTCGCTTAATTTAACATGCTGATAACCACCGACATCCGCCTTAGGATTTTCTCCGCTGATATTCATCTTATAAGCTACGTTTATGGACGCTTCGGCTGCATGTATATCGTTGATTTCAGATGGCCATATCGCAGTTTCTGGGATTTTTCTGCCGACATTGTATATTGTGAAAGAGCCAACTTCCTTTGCAATAGCGTGAAGCGTATTTGCCCACATAAAGAATGGATACGCTTTATCCGATTGAAAGTCCTCAACCCCGTTTTCTTTGAGTATTGCTAGTGCTTTCGCCTTGAAGCCCCCCATCCCTTCAAGCGCACTCGTCATCGCAATACCGCTCATGCAAAGCCCTTCATATGGATCTTGTGACATTCATTCTCCCTAAACAATAAAGTTATCTGACTGACAAAAAAACAGACACCCTAATAAGTGCCTCGATCAAATATTCTCAATGCGATTTGATTGCGTGCGAGATTAAACACAATTTTTCGCGCTATTGCAAGGGACATAGGCGCGTTTAGCGCAGCGTAATCGCATCTACGAGCTATACGTCGCGCGGACATTTGGCCTCAAATTTCTTGGTTATTTCGTGCATATTCCTTCCGTCTGCCAATAAGTTGTAAAGGTCGTTACCTAAATATATGAAGTAGGCAGCAAGAGATGGAAATATTATTACCCGTACAACCCCATGTAGCATTGATGCTATGCCTTTTTTTGCAATTGCATCTTGGAATAAAACAGCATTTAGTGGTGGAAAGTATCCCGTTTTTATGGTGCTTATTCCAATTCTATTTAGAAATAGAATTTATTATCCAATTCCATCCTGCAATGCTGCGCATACGTTCAGGACTTAATTCAAAACTTTTCAGCGCAGCTTCAAGATGCGTTTCAAGTGCATCCATGC